>PMNP01000107.1 GCA_003161755.1 Ignavibacteriota bacterium
CCCTACCTGCTTCGTACTACCTGCTACCTGCTCCTTGCTGCTTGCTATGGTATAGCCTATGTTGGTGCTGGGGTTAAACGGGTTCGGATAATTCTGGCACAGGGTGAACCGCACCGGTCCTGGATTTGACTTCCCAGTTCCTACGCCGGTAAGAAGCTGAGCAAACGGACGGAAAGAGACTCCGCCATCGTACGAGCCGGCATAGAGCGTATCGCTGTAGAATGTCATGCCTTGTATTGAGTGACCGAGGTTCCACCCGTTCTGTGTCGTCCAGATGCCGCCATCACGGCAGAGGTACAGACCATAAGCGCAGGAGCACACAATGTCTCCATTCTCGGCGACTAACGTGCTGATATACGNNTGTCCGCAGTTTGCCAGGATAATCCTAGGTCCGACGTCCGAAACACATGCGAAGAGGTTGCGGCATACAGGAAGGCGCCCGAGGATGCGAGAGCCATAAGAGCGCTTCCGGAATCAGGCACGGACATATCCTGCCAATTATCTCCCCCACTTACCGATGAGTACAGCTTCCCGTTCGATCCCCCGGCATAAAGGGTGACAAATTTTGACGGACCGATTTGCTGCGTGGTGGAGGTCATGACGTCAATCGCGCTATCGGTCATGGCACCCAGACATTTTGACCACGTCGAACCAGAATCATTCGACAGGTATACTCCATCATCTGTACCAGCAAAGATGCTTGCACTTGAAGTCGGGTGAACGATGCTATTGACCGTGCAATTTGAAGGGAGACCTGAAGCGGTGGCCCAGGTCACTCCTGCATTTGGTGATCGTCTGATTCCGTCCTCAAGGGCTGCCAGAACCACCGGCCCGATCGAAGTGAGGCATTTGAGTCGACTCGCGAGGGTCAAGGTTGAGATTCTCCACATTGTATCGCCTTTTTTCTTTGCACCCACCCAGCTGCAGAAGCGCAGGGAACCAATCGACGAATAGGTGGTACCTCCGGCGTAGATCATGGAGTCATCCACCCGAACACACGACACGTCATTTGGCTCTAACCCCGTGGAACTGTATGCCCAGTCCACCCCGCCGTCACCCGATTGGAAGATCCCAAGGGTTTGCGAGCGTGCGATGACTCCTGAGCTCGTTTGTGCGACACAGGGGATGTTCTCGCCGGGAATACCCGACAGAGCCGGCTGCCAGATGCTGTCCTCCGGCCCCAGGTAAAAAGCCCCGGAATATGTCCCCGCAAGAAGTGTATCGCTACTTGTGCCTGCCAGGCAGGCGGATCCTACCGATTTGTTGCCCGCACCCCCTCCCCGCTGCGACCAGGTGACTCCATAGTCTGTGGACTTGTAGACCTCTCCCATCCAGGAAGCAACATACACTATCGTCGAAAGGACTGCGTGCAGATGAACGAAGCGAAGCGTAGTTGCTCCAAAGACACAATTGATATATGGCGAACCTCCTGGTAAAGAGACGCTTTGCCATGTCACCCCCAGGTCAGTCGATTTGTAGAGCCCGTGGTCTGTCCCAGCGAACAGGGTATAGCTCAAAGAGGGTACCGTCCCCTTAGTTGCAACGACGAGATCGACTGTTCCAGCGAGGCTGTCACTGGGGAGAGATTGCCATGTTCCCCCCAGATCGGTCGTGCGGACAAGTCCAGTGGGATATGCTGTAGGAGTGGAATACCCGGTTCCGCCAACCGACACATAGAGATTTCCCCCTGCATCCGCGAGGCACCCTGCGGCGGCCAGACTCGAACCCGATCCAAACAGTGTGTCCCACGTAGCCCCGCCGTCTGTCGATGAAGCCACCCGATATACTCCCAACGTGAAGAGTCTTCCTTCTGCGGCGAATACGCCGCTCGTCGAATAGTCAGGACCTTTAAGATCTGCCCACGAGTGTCCCTGGTCGGAGGAACGATAAAGGTATGAACCGTCCGTCAAGAACACGGTACTATCCAGCACGGCCAGGGAGTGTGGCAGTGGATACGAATCCCAGGTTCGTCCATACGGACCCAGGGAATTCCACTGTGCATGACTGACCAATGGCATCACAAGGAACACGAAGAAATATACCCGGCGAAGGCACTTTCGCCGCGATTCGGTAACAGAAGAGAGGCGCAAGATGATACTCCTTTCCAGCGTTGATCTGTCGACAGCACGCAACGATTCGTTACTTTGTCAATACCATCTTCCTGAGTTGACTGTGAACAGTGTACAGTGTACAGTTGACCGTGTACTGTTTTCTGTTTACTTCGTACTGCATACTCCCAGCCTCACTCCAGTAAGATGAGCTTCCTGCTCAATGCCTGCCCTCCTAGCGAAGGTCGGGCAAGGGGCAGGTAGCAGGTAGATGGTAGTTGGTAGAAAGCGCAACCATCTTTGGCGAACGCGGACCATCCGCTTCACTGCAACTTGGCCGCCTGCTGAGAGTCGATTGAAATATGTTCCCGAAGCAAGACCCCGCGCATCGAACGTCACTTGGCGTTGTCCTGCCAACTGATAGCTGCCAACCAGCGCAGCCACGTCCTGTAGAAACATGCAAGAGACTACAACCTTCAATCGCTCAACCCCTACCTGCTACGATCCACCCGCTACCTGCTCATTGCTGCTTGCTACCGTATAGCCAACTCTTGGCTTCACCTCACGAGCGCCATCTTCCGCGTTTGCACAGCACCACCTGCAACCAGCCGGTAGAAATATACGCCTGAGGCGAGTTTCCTTGCATCGAACGTCACACGGTGCTCGCCCGGAACCTGGTATCCATCGACAAGCACAGCCACCTCNNGTGCTGGGATTGCACGGGTTCGGATAGTTCTGCTCCAGTTTGAAGCATGATACCACCGGTGCATGTACAGAGCTCTCTACACCGGTCAGAATCGAAGCAAAGTCTCCCTTCCAGACCGACTGGTTCCAGGTTCCAAGATAGAGTGTGCTCCCTACAACTGTGGCTGACAGTGCTGGAAGCAACGGCGTGTTGGGACCCAGATGCACCCATACTGTGTCGTTCATGGGAAGGTATTCGGGCCCCCAATATTGCGTACACCCCAAAAGTCCATGCTGTACTGGATAGAGTTTCGTCTGCCATGGATCGCTTTTCCCGTGCCAAGCCAGAGACCAGTCACTGCTTCGCAACCCTCTCTTCCATATCGTGGTATAGTCAGAAAGGAACACGGTGGTATCCTGAATGACGAGGGAATAGACACCTTGCCCACCGTGCGTTCCGGTCCAATCGTTCCAGGTTTTCCCGTCATCAGTCGATCGATACACGTGACCATGGTACGCCCCTGCGATAAGCAGCGAATCCTGCACGTCTATGCTGGTGATCTCTTGATCGTTTGCCGATGGTACTACGGTGGTCCAACTGCCGCCTCCATCTTTGGAGATCCCAACGCCTGCTGAGGTTCCAACGTACACACGCCGGATTGTCGAGGATGACGGAATCGCCTTGACGTCATGGACTAAAGTATATTCGAGCCCCGTGCCGGCTGGATTCCACGTGTCGCCTCTGTCCGTGCTGACCCACAAACCCATAGTCTGCGTTCCCGCAAAAAGAAATTCAGAGAGAAAAGGTGGGGAAGGATTGGTGTCTACTACAGATTGTGTGACACTCACCCGCGACCCCATTGAAACCGGCAAAGAAAGATTTGTCCAACTGTTCCCGCCGTCGGTCGATCTGCCGATTCCCAAGCCAGAAAGACTTGCAAACACTGTCGAGGAGAGCGCTGCCATGAAACTCGATGCCGCCCCAAGCAACCCTGTGGATGAAGTGCTCCAGGATTGCCCACCATCCTGCGAGATCATCACCCCGTAAGGATAGCATGACGAAACCAGCGTGCTGTCAACTCCCGTCATGCCATAGCAGAAAACAGGAGAAGTGAACTGAAGAACCGGGTTCCAACTTGAACCTAAATCAGTGGAGCTATATGTTCCCCATGAACCTGAAAAATAATAAATCGTCCCGCCAATGATTCCGTTCCCCGCGGTGTAGAACTCTCCTATGCTGGAATTGCTTGGGAGCCCTGTACCTGATGGAGTCCAATGGGCTCCCGCATCGGTTGAAAGAAATACGCCGGTATTTGTGTTCGCGAAAATATAGTTTACAAATGTAATATGGAAGAGAGGAGGAGANNTCACCCTTCCCGTCACGTTCAACGGATCGCTTCGCGTCCAACGTGTGCCGGTGTTGGACACATAAATCCCTGTATCGGTTCCAGCGTAATAGGTCGAGCCCAGCAACCGAATTGCATGGACAAAATTGTGATTCCCTATCCCGGTATCCGCTGGCGTCCAGGTCGACCCAAGGTCGGATGACCTCAACATCCCAGAAAGTGTGCCGGAGTACAGGAGCGTATCGACAAACATTGCCATGTACGAAACACCACCAGAGCCACTCAAGAGCGTCCAGGTTGATCCATCATTCGTGGACAGGTCTAGCCCGCTGTTTGTTTGTGCCAAAAGACAATTCCCGGATGTAGTGAGACTTCTAATCTGAGCTTCCGGCAGTTGGCTAGCAAGCGAGATCCAGTTGGCACCCCGGTTGGTGGATTTGTAGACCCCGGCGTTGTACAACTCGACAAAGAGCGACGAGTCTGTCTTCACCGCCATATCCCCTTCTCCCCCAAGTGGACCGCTGGTCTGCACCCACTGCGACAGGACTTCTTGCTGCATGGCAACGGTCAGAAGGATGAATATGCTCAAGACCTTCATGGAGTGACTTTCTCTGTAGTGGTCATGATTGGAATAACAAGAGCGCGGAGAACCGCAAAAACCGTATGGAGTATAGGAAAGGGCCAGCCACAAGGCAATAGGTGGGAACAACTACCTTCGCAAACCAGTGCGATTTTCCTTGTCTCCCAGGATTCACACATATTTCTTCCGCGACTAAACCACGGCTCGATTAGATGAAAATCTGCTATTCAGGCGAATATTTGATGAACGTGCAGGTGGGATTGCCGGTTGTTTGTAGAAGAGTCGAGTTTTCAGTAAATTTCACTATCATCACTTGGATGAACCTCGAAAACCCCATGTCCACGATGCTGAAACTCCTTGTTCTTTTTCTTGTATTTGTCGCATTATTGGCAGTCCCATCGAAAAGCAATGCTCAGGGATCAGGACGGTCCATTTATCCACAGTCCTTGCCAGATCCTGGTTTGAAGACCAATCAAAAGACACCTCTTGAGATCGAAGTGGATCTTGTGCAGACCGAGGAAATTGGGCTTACCGAAGGATCAATTCGTCGGATCTGTGAGTCTCGCCTCCGGGAGGCACGTATTCCCCTCTTGCCTGATTCCTCAAGTGTCCCATCAAACATCTTGTATCTCAACGTCGATGTCTCACAGGATTCCATCACCGTTGCCGTGGCCTTTGCCAAGCTCATCGTGACGACCGTTGGCAACAAGAAATTCGGGCATCGCGCGACCACGTGGACGGAGAATCTGGCTGGTTTGCATCGGAAGAGCGCCGACATTGCTCAGGCCGGCATACGCAACGCCCTTGATCAATTCGTCTCGGAATATCTTCGCGCAAATCCCGATCTTGTTAATGGTGATGAGAATGTGGGGGGAGGTCAGTGAAAAGATCTTGAGTATGAAGTAGACAGTATGCAGTAAGCAGAAACCAACAATTCAGAGTTCTGAACTCAGAGGCTGAATGCAGAATTCCGATTTCACCTATAAAGCTTCTCCCGCCGGATAATATCCTCGAACTCCTCACGCACAAGATACCGAACAGATCGACCTTCACGGACCCGCCGCCGGATCTCAGAAGAGGATATTTCCATCAATGGGATCTTCACTGTCTTGAATTGCCCGCCTATTCCCGTCGCTCCTTCCGGGACAAACCCAGGACGTTCCATCACCACCACCGTTGCGAGTGCAAGGATCTCGTCCGGATTCTNNTAATGATGAGAGTAAACTCATCACCGGGAAATTCACGGTGAAGTTCACGAAGGGTATCCACCGTGTATGAAGGTCCAGAACGATTAAGCTCGCGCGCATCCGCAACGTAGAAGGGATTGGAGGCAATGGCCGACCGGAGCATAGCAAGCCGTATGGATGCGTCCGTCACCGTGCGGTCCGGTTTATGTGGAGGAAGAGACGCAAGGACGAACCGGATACACTCGAGGCTCAGAGCCTCAAGGACGCTCTGTGCACCAAGAAGGTGACCGATGTGGGGGGGATCAAACGTGCCGCCAAAAACTCCCTGTTTCATAGTGGACACTTCCTGTTTCTGACATGCAAAGTGTATAACTCTCCAGCCTCACGATCACGGCAGTAACGAGCCAAACGACTTGTACCGCAGCGATCCTTTGATGACAGCTCCGAGATACACTCCCGGCAGGAGCACGAATGCCGGCAATTCCCACAGACGCCGCATCATGCCACGACCTTGATACTTGTATTGAAACAACATACCGCACACTACTACCACTCCCAAGATACTGCCAGGCCAAACCGGTGATTCACTGAGAAGTGAGAGGAACATCCACAGGACTACCATCGCTTCGATTAATGCAACGGTGTGTTGTGGCCGGCGCAACCTTATCCCCATAACCATCTTTATTTCTATCATCGTCCGGAATTTCCGGGGATGTTTCTTGTAGAGCAAGGGATCAAACTCGTACCGTTTCACGTGCCTCAAAGCATCACCAAACGTGTGAAATTGCTTTGGATGCGAGACAAGAAGGTCGCGCACAAGAGCGATCTTCGCGCCAAGATCCATAAGGCGAAATCCCAGGTCCGCATCTTCACGGAAATACCGATGCGCCGTCTTGTCGTAGAACGCAGGATCATATCCCCCTGATTTCTCAAAGAGGGATCTTCGGACAAACAGATTGCAGGGAATGAACGAAGGTATTCCTCCAACATCAAATCTACGCACTTCTGCCCCTGTCGTCACATACACAGTCCGCCCTTCAAGGACATCGAGGGTCGGGTTCCCCTTCAAACATTCAGAGGCACGGCTGAGCCAATCGGGATCGGGAATTGCATCGTCTTCACAAAATGCCAGGAATTCCCCCTGCGCCATAGCAGCGCCTGCATTCCTCGCCTTCCCCGCCCCGGCATTCTCCTGGGTCACCAGACGAAATCTGAAAGGAAACGATCGTTCTCCCACCAACGCGATGGTACGATCTGTCGAACCATCATTCACCACAATGACTTCAAATTCCATCATCGCCAGTGTTTGCCGCACAAACGCTTCCAGGCAGCACAGAAGTCTTTCGCCACGATTGTATGTTGGAATGATGACCGTGAATATCATAAGTATGCAAGGGGTTCTGAAACGACCAGTGGGAAGGTCTTGATGTAGCCAAGAAGCGACGAAAGAGCTTTCGATCGAATGGTTGGCCGCATAAGAGCAATCATCAACCAAACGGGGATTCGCATCAGCGCTCTCACCAACACGATGATTCGCGCCAGAACGCCCACGAGTGGACTGTTGTGCTTGGCAAAGAACCTGAACATGCTGCGATGGTAATGCAAGAGGCGTTGCTCATCGTAATGTCCGGCCTCTCCACCGCCATGATGTATCACTCTCGCCTCTGGACAAATCCACACCTCTCCTCCACCTTCTCTGATTCGGTAACACCAGTCGGTTTCTTCAAAGTACATAAAGAACCCTTCATCCAACAGACCAGCGGAACGCACAACGTCGTCTCTCCGAATCATCAGGCAGGCTCCCTGGACGAAATCCACTTTCCTTGCGTCTTCCGGATTCTTGTACAATTCACGGTGGGCCCCGAATAATGCGCTCAAAGGGAACAACCGGTCAAGAAAGAGCGATTCCACAAGGAGATTCCACAGCGTTGGAAATCGCACGCCTGTGCGNNTGGAGTGAACCGTCGGGATTCAGTATTGTCGGACCTGCGGCCCATATCTCGGGACGGCGATCCATGAACGACGCAAGGCTGTCAAGCGCGCCGGGAAGGAGTTCGGTATCCGGATTCAGCAGCAGGACGTATTGTGATGAATTGCCCTTCAAGGCGTGATTATTTGCTGCGGCAAATCCCACGTTCGTTGCATTCGCCAGCAATTCCACGCCCGCGAAATCCCGTCCAATCATTTCGCGGGTGCCATCGAGTGACGCATTGTCGACGACGATGGTGTGCACCGTGCGATGCGATGCGTTCGTCGCAACAGATCGCAGACATGCCTTCAGGTACTCCCTGCAATTCCAGCTCACGATGACAATCGCAATATCAGCCATGGGAAGATAACCCGGTTGCCCGTGCGTAACAGGCCGCAACGCGATTAATGACGCGCGCCGCAGAAGAATCGCCGTCGATCAGCTTCGAGCTCATCAGTGAGAGTATCTCACTGTCCGACACCTTGCGTGATCCTTGCAATGCCTTTCGCTGGCTGCATAGCCACCGGACATGGACGATNNCAAATACGCGCGAAGGATTCCCGTGAATGACTTCCTTGACAGGAGAAGACTTGCGGCACATTTGGCTGCAAAATCCAGCACAATGAGAGGCGTGATCTTTGCGAGTGTCAGCGTGTCGTACAATAGCAATGCATTCAGCAGTCTGTTCCGCTCCTGATAGAATGTCACAAAGGACGAACTCTGCCTGCCGGTACTCGCGCTTCCCACATGGTGGACCACGGAATCCTGTGCCATCCGCACATCGTAGCCCGCTAACCGCACGCGCCAAGAAAGGAAAACATCCTCATGATACAAGAAATACTCCGGGAGAAACGGAACACCAATATCGATTTTCCGAAACGCCAACGAGGCTCCTCCCGCGAAAAACACTTGCGACAGATCACGAAAATGCCGCATGATGTTATAGCCGAGATAATTGATGGTTCCGTTCATTTCATAGAATCGATCCGGAACTCCCTCGGTGACTACTTTTGACGTCACGACCATAACACCCGGCTGTTCGAGCATGTTCAAAAGACCGGGAATCCAACCGTCACTCACGACGGTGTCATTGTTCAAAAGGACAATGACATCCCCTGTTGCCGCAGCCGTACCTTGATTGTTTGCCCTGGCAAAACCCGCATTTTCCCGATTGTAGATCAAGACCACACGTTGATAGTGCGCAGTAACCCACTCGACGCTGCCATCAGTGGAACCGTTGTCTACGAGAATGACTTCAATATTCCGATAAGGCTGCCGGAAAACAGATTCCAGGCAGGGCTTCAGCAATGGCAGCCCCTGGAAGTTCACGATGACCACACTGACGCGTGGCTCCCATGGATCTCGCCGGCTCACTTCTGCTCCAGCTTGCGAAAAACAGTGATGACTTCGATATCGTTCTTCATAAACACCTGGAGTTCGATGGGAAAATGCAACTCCAATCGCACACGTTCGAAGAATTCAAGAATCTCTGTTTGCGTCCAGACATGATAATGGATGCTGTAGTTGATGGCCAGGAGCTGTTCCAAACGCCTCTTTTTTTCGTTCCCGTCTTTCAGGTTCTCCACCAGGGTCACCCATTCCTCAAAATGGGATGCACGGGACCATGCAGGACCTTCGCGATAGTCTTTCATCAGATGCTCAAACGGCGTCACTGGCCTGCGGGAATCGAATGTGTACCGTTTGTCCGGGAGACAAATGAACAGGATCCCCCCGGGCTTTGCCACCCGTATAAAATTGCCCAGCGTCGTGATGGGGTCCTGGCAATGTTCGAGGAAATGACTTGCAATGACAAAATCCTGTGAATTATCCTCAATCGTTCGGAGAGTCTCGCCATCGTCGACGATGTCGGTCTCCACAAGATTGTTCCTTGTCAACTCCGGATAGTGCTTCCTCAAGTCTGCCACTGAAAATCTATCGACATAGCGGACGCGGGCCAGGGGATGGACCTTTAGAGGATTGTGCAACGCACCAATCTCGATCCCCGATCCTCTCAGATACTGGCGTGCAACCGCTTCCCGGTCGAGTTCCCGGAACATCCTGAAAATACGGCGAATGTCGATCGCCAGATTCCTGAATGAATGCCGGACATTGATCATGAGAACGCACTCCCCCGCTGGTGACATTCCTACTGTGCGACAACCATAAATGAATGTGTATTGTTGAGTGTTGAGCAGTCGATGGATAACCCTCCGATGTTCACCTGCCCAGATGGCGGAGGGATGATACCGACAAGCCCTTTCTTACGGCGATTCTCTTTCATGGTCCTCCCCCATGGCGTCGGGCTCTCCAGAGAGTTCTCAAAGATCACCACCGTCCCAAACATCGGGTGGAGCATCGCTTCCAACTCCTCAAACGAAAACTCCTTCACATGGAACGGGTTGTTCAACAGCNNCTCGCTCATCGACATTCATTTCGCAATTCGGTGTGCCGAGAACAAATATCCCCTTATCTGTCAAAATTCGTCGAACCTCTTTGACACAAGCCTCGGGATTGGGAAGATGCTCCAGGTTTTCTGATGAAAACACCATATCAAAGCTCTTGTCGGAAAACCCGAGATGTTGTGCATCCATCACATCGAACTGTGCCCCTGTTCTCCCGAACTTCCTCCGAGCATACGCAATTGCCTCCTCGGCGAGGTCAATCCCCTGGGCTGCAGAAGCGCCGCACTCCAGCAAATGGGCCGAGCCATAGCCCGTGCCGCATCCTATGTCGAGAACTCGACGACCGTTGGCAAATTGCCCTGCGAACTCGTAGACACGCAGATGATTCTTGAAGTTTTCGTCGGGAATCTGTGGACACACGCGTTCACCTGAGTGGTGGTAACCGTGGGCCACACGAAGATACCACGACTTTCCCTTCCACCAATTCTCATGGATCTTGTCCAACACCTTAGCACCAAGTGACATATCCACCTCAGTTAGTATGGCAGTGNNGCATCTTGGCGTGAGCAGTTCGCCCAATTATGGACACCACAGACCAAACAATGCTCCTGGGAACAAACCCTGCGGCCAGCAAGATCTTGTACATCGGAACCGCCCAAGCCCCATAGCGCTTCTTGTAAAAGAGCATGGTGTTGTTGTAGAGCTCCTCGAACCTCTCGAATTTCCTATTCACGGTTCCGATGGTCGCCCCGAGATGGTGGACCACCACTGCCGAAGGTGTGTACCAGACCGACCACCCAAGCTTGGCCATTCTCCAACACCAATCCATGTCGTTGTAGTAGATCGAGAACCGTTCGTCGAGGAGACCAATAGACGCAAGGGCATCACGGCGGACCAGGAGCGCCGCCGCCATCACGTGGTCAACCTTGGCGTCATGGTCATAATCGAACCAGCGCATCTCCCCTTTACCAAACACCATGGAATGCGGAAACATCTTGTCGAATAAAAACATGTCACACAGGTGAGTCCACAGTGACGGAAATCCCTTGACTGAATTTTGCTGTGTTCCATTCGGATACACCAGTCGGGGGCCGCAGGCGCACGCTTCGGGGTGTTCGTCAAGGAACGTCACGAGGGCCTTGAGCGTCCCTGGTTTGAACTCCGTGTCCGAATTCAAGAGGAATACATACCGCCCCGTTGCCTCCCTCATGCCCACATTGTTCGGCGACGCAAATCCCTGGTTCACCGCGTTCACTATCAGNNGAACATCGCTGAAATCCTGCTGGACCATGTCAACACTGCCATCGGTAGAGCCGTTGTCGATGACCAGCACTTCACGGCTAGCCGATCGATCAGTTTTGATTGATTGCAGGCACGCCCGCAACAAATCCCTGGTGTTGCAATTCACAATAATGATGGAGATGTCGATCACGATCGGATCCCTCCGGCGAATCTGCGGACTGTCCGCGCGGGCACAGTACGCAGCTTTTGGACCCGACGTCGTTTCGCGAGCATACTCGGGATGAGCATTAGTCCGCCGAAGAACCCCGACAGTGCCGGTTTCCCCATCCCGGCTTTGGTCAGCCTCCAAATTCTTCGCGTTCGTGATGCGATGATTATTGGGAGCGCAGTGAGAATGATGATCCAGGGAATGTTCTTCGTCTGGAATAACGTGAGATTTCTTTCCTGCATTCTCACTGGATACACACGTATCGTGCTGCTTGAAGCACCTCTTTTGTGGTAGCAAATCGCTGAGGGAACATAGAGACACGTAAATCCTGCCAACTGGGCGCGGAAGGCCAGATCTTCATCCTCGTAATACGAAATGAATTCTTCGTCGAACAAACCCACCGTATCAAACAATGTTCTTCGATAGATCGCTGCGCCAGCACACGCCGCGAAGACCTCTTCCTCCCGGCCGTACCGCCCATCATCCGCTTCACCTGCCCCTCGCGTAACAGGGGCAAATCCTCTGGACAAGACATCCCCAACACCATCAATGATATTGCGCCGAGTGAAATCCAGCATCTTTCCTGTAACCGATCCAGCCGCCGGATATCCTCGAAGAGCCCGGACGAGTTCCTCGATCCAATGAGGGTCCAGCTCAGTATCATTGTTCAATAGCGCGAGAAAATCGGCAGAGGACGCATGGATTCCGGCGTTCACTGCCGCGGCAAACCCCCTATTCTCCGGGAACTCAATGATCTGCAGCTTTGGATAGTTCTTCCGAATAAAATCCACAGATCCATCCCGGGAACCATTGTCGACGACAATCACCTCATCGGGTTGCGCGCTCTGCTGAGAGAGGGAGGCAAGGCATGTCGGCAGATGAGACATCCCGTTCCAATTTGGGATAATCACGCTGACGCTCATGAGGGGAGCCCGCGATGTGGGACTTNNCAGAGACGTGATATACGGGCTTCCTCGCACGCTTTTCCATTTGTCATCATGATCACGATGGTTTTTCGAACCACCGTCGAAGATGAGTTTAGGATATGGACGCACCGGATAAACAATGCTGTCATGCGTGATCGATGTTTTTCAAAAAACAGCACCTGGCTTGCTCGGAACCGGCCCAGAAGCCACGATGAGTCGCCAACCGTAAAGCTTGTCCCTCCGCCATGAACGGCATGTGCGTTGCGTACACAGACCAGCCGAAACCCAGCTTGGCGAACCCGGAATGACCAATCCACATCTTCATAAAAGAGAGGAAATTGTTCGTCCATCCCTCCCACGGCGTTGATGACATCCCGCCTGGTGGCGATAAATGCTCCCGGAATCTGATCCACATCCTCAAGTGCCNNGCCAAGTCACCGCCACCCTCACGTTCAAGATACCGATCCACCAGCCTTCGTTGACGCCGGCTCCACCCCTCGAGTTGCGTATCGAAGAGCACCGTCTGTGCGACGGAGGGCAGCTTTCTTGCGTACCCCCGTTGTGCCGTTCCATCAGGCATCAGCAACACTGGCATGGCGGCACCGATTTTGTTGTCCGCATGCAGGAGGGATAGCAGTTGGTCAATCGCAGAACGGTCCACAAGAATATCCGGATTGAGGATGACCAGACATTCGCCCCCTGCAATGCGCATACCTTCGTTCACGCCGCCTGCGAACCCACGATTGACGACATTCCGGATGATTGTGACATTGGGGAACGAAGCAGCAACCATTTCGGCAGTACCGTCATTCGAAGAGACATCAACGACGATGACCTCATGCTCGATGTGTGCAGTCGCCCGTTCCAGGGAATCAATACAGCAACGCACGGCATCACGGGTGTTCCAATTAACAATGATCACCGACACCGCTCGGCCATTGAAAGGTCCAAGAAGACCATCCCGCTGGACATTCATGCCGGTTCTCCTTGCGGTTCCCCCCGAAGCAGGCCGCGAAGTGTCGCCAGGTCTTCCTTGCCGACTACCCGCAGCAGAAGAAGAAGCACGCCGTCGGCGATCAGGAACACAAGCAAAAGGAGAACGAGGAGGAGAATCATGCCGCTCCTGGCGGAAGGAATTCCAAAGAACATCTCTCTCAGCGCGAATACAATGGCACCTGAGAAGAGACTTGCCACAAGAGGTCTGAGAAGACTGTCTCTCAACACTCCTTTTGGCTTTCCCAGGAAGCGATGGATTTGGAACAGGAAATACACACCACCAAACAACAGTGTCATCGACGTTCCGATTGCGATTCCAATTGGGCCGAAGAAGAACGCCATGCCGATGGTGACAGGCAGATTCACCAGCGCTGTGAACAAGCCGTAGGTTCTTTCATAGTCTGTTCGCCCCATCCCTGCCGCCAGGGCGCTGGCAACGCCAGTACTGATATTGAGAAAGTACCCCGACGCAAGAGCAATGGCAATGGGCACGGAGGCGAGGTATTCCGTCCCCATCCAGGCACGCATGACATCAGAAGCGAACCATGTGATAAAGCCAAACGTCACGGTCGCGACGATTGCCGTGTATTTTGTCCCTCGTTTGTAGAGGAGGAGGAGCCTGGCGCGATCATCCTGCGCATGGAGTTCGGCGGCAGCCGGGATGAGCGCCGAAATTGACAGCATTGCAGAGGAGCGGGCGGCACTGGAAAGCCTGGCGCCAACATCATAGTATGTCGCCGTCACCATCCCAAACATTCGGAGACTGACGATCCGATCGGTTTGGAACAGGATCACTTGCGCCAGCTTGCTTACCTGAAGGTTCATGCCGAATCTCAGGAATCGTTTTGCCATTGTCATCCGGCAATAGGATCGCGCGAACCGTATCCCTTGCACCATATGCAGAGCGACTGCACATTGGACCATCGCTGTCAATGTCACGATCGCCAGATTGTTGATGATGAGTCCGCGAACGCCCCAGCCAGACCGCAAGACGAACACTGTGCCTCCCGCTCCGGCGAGTTGTCCTCCCATGACAATCAACGCATTGAGGTCCATTCGCTGGATCCCCGTCAGGATCATGCTGACCGGAGAAAGGACATTTGCCAACACAAAGATGGCCACGCTGACCCTGAAGACAAACACGCCATCGTCGAGAAGAGCGGTGGGAACGCCGAGCAGCGAAAGGATCGGCCCGCCGATTGCCCAGGCCGCAGCCAGGATCGCGATGCCGATGGCCGTATACATGACTATCCCGGTGTTCACCAACTCCGAGAGGGAACGGTCATCCCTGCGGGTAGTGTACTCCGCAATGTACTTGACAAACGCTGTGCCGGTACCGAGATCAAGCAAACCGAGTGAAGCGGTCAGAGTCCCGATGACGATCCAGATGCCGCCGTACACTTCGTTGCCGAGTGTATGGACGACGAAAGGAAGGATGATCAGATTCGCCGCGAATGCCACGGCATACGCCAGCGTATTGGTGAGAGTATTCCGAGCGATTTTACGATGCGTCTTGACGCTCATACGTCGGCCACGGCAAAAAGCCGGAAGTGGAACCGGGGTCGGATGAGCCCGAACCGGGTGAGCCCCAGTCCCAGAAGACGCATCGTTTTCCAGGGCATGAGCGCAAGCGGATTGATCCCGTCACCTTCCTCGATATGGGTCGATCGAAAATGCCTTAGCAAAAGCGCGTTGAGTGTCGCGGGGGTGAAAAAATTGCGATGATCGAGATCGGCAAAATGTTCAAACAGCAACCCCATCCGTTGAAGATCGCCAACGTGATGACAGTTCGGCGTCGTGACCACCAGGTTCTTTCTGGCCACCCGTCGTGCCTCACGCAGCACACTGTCAGGATCAGTGAGATGCTCGAGGACTTCAAACATCACCACAGTATCGAACGAAGCGTCTGCGAACGGCAGCGTTGCGCCCGCGAGGTGGGCGCGCACACCGCGTTCTGCAGCGATCCGCACATATTCCGGATTGATGTCCGCACCCTGCACATCATACCCCAGTTCCATGAGCCGCTTGGCATAGTTCCCGGTTGCGCAGCCAAGATCTAGGATGCTCTTACCGGCATGTTTTCGCGCGAACGTAATCAGCTGTTCGGCAACGCTTCCCTCAGGCACCCTGGTATAGAAGTTTCTGGTGTCGCGGAACACGGTTGCTTTGATCTCTTCGCCTATCATCATGATATTGTCCGTTTCCCGAATAGCAGCCGAAGACCGCCGGCGCTTCGTGTTGCCAGGCACAACCTCAACGCAAGAAGCGGCTTGAGGATCCATCCGGCATGACGCCCCGCGTGCAGCCGGTAGTACAGAAGAATGTTCCGATACATTTCCAGGCGAAGATCAGACCCTGCTTGCGATGTGCTGCTGCACCCCACATGCGTAATTGCCGTGCTGCCGAGGTACACAATCCTCCAGCCTCGCTCCCGCATACGGTAACAAAGATCCACATCGTTGTACAGGATGGTATAACGCTCGTCGAAGAGCGGATGGGTAACAGCACTGCCTCTCAGCATGAGACACGTTGCGGCGGGCTGTTGCACTTCCGACGTGGCCGAGAAATCAAATCCCCGCATNNGTCCATCGATGCAGCCCGCTGTAGGTCAACACTGCATCCCGGAGGCGCGGAAACCGTCGGACCGAAAGCTGGTGCGAACCGTCGGGATTCAACAGGCGACAAGCGACACCTCCCACGTCGGGATGGGCTGCAAGGTATTCATACATCACCTCGATGCTGCGCACGTGAACGATCGTGTCGCTCCCGAGCAGGAGCAGGAACGCCCCCATTGCTCGTTCAACTCCAAGATTGTTCCCGGCAGCAAACCCGACGTTTTTCGTGTTGCGAATCAGCGTTACCTCGGGAAACTCGCTCTCAATCATCTCGACGGTCCCGTCACCGGAAGCATTGTCGACAACGATGATTTCGTGAGCGACCGAAGGCGCGTGGATTCGAAGAGAGACAAGCAGGCCACGCATAAGATCACGCGTGTTCCAGCTCGTAACGACAATGGACAGTTCCATCACGCGCTCACCGCTTCTCTTCGAGGTAGCGCCCAATCCACCGCACCACTCTTCCACTCGATTTTCCGTCGCCGTAGGGATTGTGCGCCCGGCTCATCTTCCGATAGACCGCCGGGTTGTGAAGAAGGGTCATGACCTCCCTGACAATCTTCTGTTGATTTGTTCCCACCAAGCGAACGGTTCCGGCATTCACCGCCTCGGGGCGCTCGGTGTGGTTTCGCATGACAAGCACGGGTTTCCCCAGCGATGGTGCTTCTTCCTGAACACCACCCGAATCCGTCAGTATGAGATACGACCGATCCATGAGAAATACGAAGGGACGGTATTCCTGCGGTTCGAGCAAATGGACATTCTTATGACCCGAAAGAATTTCGCGGACGGGCTTTTGAACATTAGGATTCAAATGAACGGGATAGACGATCTCCGCCTCCGGCTCCCTCTCCGCGATGCTTCGGATTGCTTTGCAGATATCCAGGAATCCTGAACCGAAATTTTCCCGCCTGTGGCCGGTGACGAGGATCATCTTCTTCCCAAAGTCAATCTCTTTGAACTTTCGCTCATACGATGCATACTGGGGACGGATAGCTGCTCTCACGTGGAACAGCGCGTCAATGACGGTGTTGCCGGTAACGATGACCCGTTTCCGCGACACTCCCTCGCGCAGCAGATTCTTCCCTGATTGCGCTGTTGGAGGAAAATGCAGATCAGCANNGCAAGGTGTGTCGTCAGGACCCGGTTGATTTCCTCCGGAAATGGACTCCGCTTTTGCCACGTTCGCAATCCTGCTTCGACATGCGCAATGGGGACATTGGCATAGTACGCCGCGAGCGCAGCGGCAAACGTTGTTGTCGTGTCCCCCTGGACCACCATCATGTCGGGACGCTCTTTCTCCAGAACGACTTTCATTCCTTGCAGCACGCGTCCCGTGATATCCTCGAGGGACTGACCACGCTGCATGATGTTGAGATCGTGGTGCACACCAATGTGAAAAATGGAGATTACCTGATCAAGCATTTCGCGATGTTGCGCCGTAATGCATACGCGCGGGATAAAGCGTTTGCTTTGCGCACGCAATGCCTGGACCACAGGGGCAAGCTTGATGGCTTCGGGTCGTGTGCCGAATACAACCAGGATTTTATGACGATGCAATGATCGAGGCATAGAGGGGTTTCTTTCAAAAGTCCTTCAGATTGCCGGCGGGACTTCCTGTTTGGGCGCCTTGCGCACGCGCACCAATCGGACACGCCGCTGGCTTTTCTTGATAATGGTGAATATCAGTCCATCATGAACGATTTCTTCATTAAGTTCGGGGATCCGTCCGGCCACCTTTGAGAGGAATCCGCTCAACGTTTCATAGTCTGCGATCTCGGGGATGTTCGACTGCATGCGCTCGTTGAAATCCCTCACCGAGGTCCTTGCATTGACAAGGAACGAGCCGTCATCCACCTGTTCGATATCCTTCAGCACCTCATCGTACTCGTCGTGAATTTCCCCCACAATTTCCTCGAGAATGTCCTCCATGGTGATGATCCCTTCAGTCCCACCGAACTCATCGATCACCACGGCCATATGGATGCGCCGTCCCTGAAGTTCTCGCATGATCTGGCTGATCTTCTTCGTTTCCGGAACGAAATAGGCGGGCCGGACAATGTCCTGAAGAATGATCAGATCGCGGTATTCCAGCATGCCGAGCAAATCCTTCGTATAGATCACTCCGATAATATTGTCGATAGTCCCCCGGAACACCGGCATGCGCGAGTAGCCTTCCTCAAGCACAATCTTCACGATGCGATCGCGGGACATTTCAAAATCCAACGCCACCACATCGGGGCGTGGGATCATTACCTCCTTTGCAGTTGTGTCGGTGAACTCAAAAATACTCTCGATAAGATCGTGCTCGGTCTTGTNNTTTCTTCAAGCATCAGCTTGAAATCTTCTTCCGAAATTCTTGATTCGGTAAAGTTGGTTTTGTCTTTGAGAGGCCAAAGAATCAGATTGCTGGCAGCAGTGAGGAGACGCGCCGGAACGCGGAACACCACGGAGAACACTCTGAGAGGAGCGGAAGTCCGCAAAGCCACTGCCTCCGAGTACCGTAAGGCAAGGGATTTCGGGACGAGTTCACCAAGGACAACAACAACAAAGCCGACGATGACCACGATCGACCCGAGCGTTAACCATCCGCTCGCTTCGCGGAGCCAGGCAAAGGGACTTGATTGAAAGGCGGGTTCAAGATAGGCAAAGCCCAGCATCCCGGCCAATCCGGAGGCAAGGATGGTNNAAGAAACCGATCGGGGTCACTTTGAAATGAAGCAACAGTCATTGCCGATCGGTTGCCGGCCTCCACGAGCTCCCGGATGCGGCTTTTTCGGCTCGAGAGGACAGCCACTTCGCTCGCGGAAAAAAACCCGATCAAGGCGATCAGAAACAACACCCCGGCAAATTCAAGCCAGAAGACGTCCATAAGGTAGGAAATGCACCCTTTTCGAGTCAGGAATAGTGAAAATGTACGAAAAAGAATCGCCTAATGCCACCAACTGACCGCAGAGGAAAGCGGCTCTATCGAGAGGGTGTTTTGGGGGGTTCAATGGCGGGTTTCACCTCAAA
The DNA here is from genome assembly GCA_003161755.1 of Ignavibacteriota bacterium. The sequence goes on from PMNP01000107.1 coordinate 19,219, forward strand.
AAATGAACAGGNNGCTAGTGTCGAGTCCCAGAAAAACCTTGACTAAGTTCACCGGGGAAAACTGCTCACTACGGTCTGCTTAGCACAAGAGGCCCGGGAAAATACTCAAGTTCCTTGCGTGTCGAGACACTATATATGGTAGAGCGAGCCAATCATAATCTGAAAACCATTGGCCTTAATCGACGGAGCCGTCTGCCCCTGGGCCTGTTGCTGGTTGTTAGGGCTGGCGGGACTGTTGAGATTCGACAGGCCAAGAGAATACCGTGCATCAAGAAAGAGACCGATGTTCTTTACCACTTCAAACTCGCACCCACCGCCAAAATCCAACGAGAAATCAATCCCAGAAGTACCACTCTTGATGTCTATATCCTGAGATTGTCCCTGGGCCGGAGCCGCCGACCGAGTGGCGCTGAGCATTATGCCAAGGTTCGGACCGGCAAAACCATACGGGCGGAATCTTCCTTGGAGGAAAATGACTTTAAAGAGGATGGGAAAATCGAGTTCACTGTATTTCGCGACGTCTGTTCCGCCATCACTTCCCTGGTATCCCCCACCTTTCAAAACAAACGTTGGAGATATCTCAACAGCGAACATGCGCGCAAACTCCAATTGGGCAATTCCCCCAACCATGAACCCGGTTCTCCCGGTCTTGGTGGTACCATTACTGATCGGATAGACATCCGGATCAAACGATGCAGTTCCAAGATTCATTCCAACCCGCAACCCGACATCAAACTTTGTCTGGCTGTCAGCGGACAATGTCACGGCAACGATGCAACAAAGAATCCCAAGCCCCATCAAGAAGCCTTTCATGTATCCCTCATTGTTATGGCTGATGGTGTTGATCGCAATAATAACGAAATGGAACAGTCATGATATCAGTGCATCAGATGAAGTAGCGAACTCCCGACGTGATTTCAATAAAGAAAGCCGTGGTTCCAGTGACAAACACCGGTCCCAATTGGACGTCGGCGGGAATATAGAGGTTGTGCGCAATTGGAAAGAGCGCCCCGCCTCCAAAGCGAATTCCAAAATATGGTCCGCCTGTGAGGAACAGCAAACCCACTCCTGCGTCGGCATACGGCAGGATTTTCGAGCCTGGGATGAGGAAGTAGTACTTGAACATCGTCCCCCACTCAATTGGGGTGCCCGATTGCGTATTGATGTCGAACTCAGTTCCAATGGCGATCTGCTTTCCAAAAATTACTTCTGCAGCTGGCCCGACCTGGAGCCCGGCACTTGTCCCGCTGACACCACCGTACGACGCGGTCACAATCGATAATCCTAACCGACCCCCGACGTTCCAGTGGACTTGAGCTTCGGCAATACCGGCAGTAAGAATCAAAGCGAGTAGAGCTGCCACGCTTCCGACATAGGACCGTTTCATGTGATTCTCCTGATGATGGTCATGGAAAGAGGACTGCGTAGTTGAGTGTGATAATCTAATCTTTTAGCAGCGATCGTGCAATAACCAGCCGCTGAATTTCTGAAGTTCCTTCATAAATCTCTGTTATTTTCGCGTCCCTCAAAAACCGTTCCACGAGGTATTCGCGGACGTAGCCATACCCCCCATGGATCTGGATTGCCTCCAATGCCGAAGATACGGCGATCTTTGAGGCAAAGAGTTTTGCCATCGAGGCCGATTNNTTGTTGCCATATCGGCAATTTTGAATTGAATGGCCTGATGTTCGCCGATGCTCCTGCCAAACGTCTTGCGCTGTCTTGCGTATCGAAGGGACGCGTCTAGGGATGCCTGCGCAATTCCCACAGCCTGGGCTGCGATCCCAATACGCCCCCCCTCCAATGTTGTCATGGCAATCCGGAACCCGTCCCCCTCGTTGCCCACTCTGTTTGCCAAAGGTACCCGGCAATCTTCCAGGGCAATAGACACGGTGTCTGAGCTCCGAATGCCCAATTTCTTTTCCTTCTTTGCAACGACAAAGCCCGGTGTTCCCTTTTCGACAATGAAGGTGCTAATCCCTTTGGGGCCGCTGGCTCGGTCCGTCGATGCCATGACCAGAACGATGTCTGCTGATGAGCCGTTGGTAATCCAGTTCTTCGTCCCGTTCAACACATACTCGTTGCCGTCCTCCACTGCAACCGTCCGCTGGTTCGACGCATCGCTGCCTGCCTCGGGTTCCGAGAGAGCAAATGCGCCGAGTTTTCTTCCTGACGCCAGATCCTTGAGGAAGCGCTCTTTTTGATCGACTGTCCCGTACGAATTGAACCCGAAACAGACAAGAGAGTTGTTGACAGACATGATGACGCCGACCGATGCGTCAACCCTTGAGAGCTCCTCCACTGCCAGTGCATAGCAGACGGCATCAAGACCGGCTCCACCCCACTCTTCCGGCACCATCATCCCCATGAACCCCATCTCACCAAGGGCTTGAATTATGTGAGAAGGAAATTCCTCGTTCTCGTCGCGCTGTATTGTTCCTGGAGCGACCTGCTTTTCAGCGAAGTCCCGGACGGTTTGCCTGACCATCCGCTGGGNNTCTGTTTTCTGTCTTCTGTCTTCCGTTTTCTGCTTCCTGTCGTCTGTTTACTGTCAGCTGTCTTCTGTCTACTGTTTACTGTATTCATAGAATCCGCTTCCGCTCTTCCGCCCCAGCCTCCCCGCCGCGACCATCTTCTTCAGGAGAGGGCAGGGACGATACTTCGGGTCCCCGAGTCCCTCATGCAAAACATTCATGATTGCCAAGCAGACGTCGAGTCCGATAAAATCTGCCAAAGCCAGGGGGCCCATTGGATGGTTTGCTCCCAGCTTCATNNTACGGTGAGGACAGACTGCACGGTCTCATCGGAGGTCGAAAGTCCGCGGACAACCTCGACGAGATTCATGACGGGCACGGGATTCATAAAATGCATCCCCACAACACGATCCGCCCGCTTTGTCGAAGCCCCCAGTGCCGTGATCGAAATTGACGATGTGTTTGAAGCAACGATGGTCCGGTTTGGGGCCGCTTCATCCAATGCCCTCAGCACTTCGGTTTTTACCTGGATATCTTCAGTCACCGCCTCCACCACAAGGTCGGCATCGGCGACTGCCTCGTACAAGCCGGGAGCCAGCGAGATCCTCGCGAGCGATGCAGATTGTTGCTCCGCTGTCAGGGCTCCTTTTTTCACCTGTCGATCCATATTCGCGCGGATTGACGCAAGCCCATTCTCCGCTCCTTCGCTCGATTCATCACAAAGGAGGACGTCAACGCCTGCAAGAGCGAACACATGAGCGATACCGCTGCCCATCGTGCCGGCTCCGACGACAGTCACCCGCTTGATGTCCACCGCGATCAGCCTCCGAGNNGAGTATGGTGCTCGACCGGAAAACAATGCGAGCGTTTGTCAGAGATCGCGCTCCACGATTATCGCACTTGCCTCTCCGCCGCCGATACAAAGCGTTGCCAGACCCCGGCGGACATTCCGTTGCTCCATGGCATGGAGGAGCGTCACGAGGATCCGCGCACCACTCGCTCCAATCGGGTGCCCGAGTGCAACAGCGCCACCGTGAATATTCAACCTCTCACGGTCGATTCCGAGTGCCCTCTGGACGGCAAGTGCGACAACAGCAAAGGCTTCATTGACTTCAAACAGATCAATTTCGGTGATGGCAAGGTGTGCTTTCTCGAGGACACGCTTCACTGCATCGATCGGCGCGGTGGAAAACTGAAGGGGATCCTGGGCAAAGGATGATTGGGCGACAATCCGCGCCAGCGGCTTCACTCCAAGCTTCTTCGCCTCCTGCAATGAAGCGACAACGAGAGCCGCTGCACCATCGCTAATCTTTGAGGCATTGGCCGCCGTGATAGTCCCCTCTTTGAGGAATGCCGGCTTCAGCGTAGGAATCCTGTCGAGGGACATCTTCGTCGGATCCTCATCACGCTGGACGCTGGATTTCTCCCCTTTGGGACCAACAACCTCGACCGGGATGAGCTCCTTGTCAAACAGTCCTTTGTTCTGCGCATTTTGCGCCCGCGTATAGCTCAACAGGGCAAAGTCGTCCTGGTCCTTGCGGGTAATCCCGCATGCCTTAGCGCATTGTTCCGCAACTTCGCCCATCGGAATTCCGTCGTACGCATCCTGCAAGCCATCCTTCAACAGGGAATCTATGAGTTCTGCATGCCCCATACGGTAGCCACCTCGCGCTTTTTCCAGAAGATACGGCGCATTGGACATGCTCTCCATTCCCCCGGCAACGATAAGACGTGCGTCGCCAACGGCGATGGCTTGGGCTGCCAGCATCACTGCTTTGAGCCCNNACTTTGTTAATGGTGGAGCATTGAACGCTGGTAGGAAGACCTGCATGGAGTGCTGCCTGCCTTGCCGACGCCTGTCCGACGCCTGCAGATAGCACGTTCCCCATAATGACTTCATCGATCCGGCCGGGAGAGATTCCTGCACGATTCACTGCTTCCCGAATCGCGAAGGACCCCAATTGGGGTGCGGAGAGGCTGGCAAGAGAGCTCCTGAAACTCCCTATTGGCGTCCGGCATGCGCTGAGAAGAACGACATCATCCATTGGCCATGAACCTCTCGCACATAGTGAACGCGGGGGTACAGGATTCCGGTTCCCTGGCTCGGGTCAATCCGTCCATGATCCGGTCCCCCCATGGACACTCAATGTGGACAACCCCCTTNNGGGGGGATCAAATCATTCTGCTCATCAGGAGCTCATCATCCGCAAAAACTCCTTGTTCGATTTCGTTCCGCGCATTTTCTCGAGCATGAATTCCATCGCCTCGACGGTGTTGAAATCCGAAAAGAGCTTGCGAAGGATCCAGATGCGGTTGAGATCGTCTGCGTCGATGAGAAGCTCTTCTTTGCGCGTACCAGACCGGTTAATATCCATTGCCGGAAACACGCGTCGATCGGAGAGCTTTCGGTCGAGCACAATTTCCATGTTGCCCGTGNNCCGGTGCCCTTGAATTCTTCGAAAATCACTTCATCCATCCTGCTCCCCGTCTCGACAAGTGCCGTGGCAACGATGGTGAGGCTTCCGCCCTCTTCGAGGTTTCGAGCGGCGCCGAAGAAGCGTTTCGGCTTATGGAGTGCGTTGGCGTCGACACCACCCGACAGAATCTTGCCGGAATGCGGCACAACGGTGTTGTGAGCGCGCGCAAGCCTCGTGATGCTGTCCAGAAGAATGACGACATCCTTCTTCGACTCCACAAGACGCTTGGCCTTCTCGAGAACCATGTCGGAGACCTGGACGTGGCGCTCCGGCGGTTCATCAAACGTGGAGCTGACCACCTCGGCGTTGACCGAGCGCTCCATGTCGGTGACTTCTTCCGG
>PMNP01000157.1 GCA_003161755.1 Ignavibacteriota bacterium
GTGTATTTCTATCGGCTTGCTGCGGGTGGGCAGTCGCTGAGCAGGAAACTTGTTTTGCTGAAGTAAGGCTAGGAGTATGAAGTAAGAAGTATGCAGTAAGCAGTAAACATAAAGCTGTTCACGGTTCACTGTACACTGTTCACTGTCAACTGTCTACTGAATACTTCCTACTCCTGGCTCTCACAGGCTCTGGTGTGTAGTTCTATCGCCGCCAGAGTGGAGGCCTTGCACGTACTCAGAAAATGTTGCTCATGAGGTGAGCCGCTCGTGCAATCGGGAAGATGTACATCGTGCTGGATTCTTCGGGCATTTCTGATGCTCTTCATGTCGGAGATCGCTCACGGCCAGGTATGTGTGGAATCTTCAATGCCCACAGGGTCATTGATCTATTCCACCGAATCCGCCTATGAATTGCGCTGGGATGTAGGTGAGCCATTCGGCTATATGGCGTTGCAGGATGGGGACACGGCGTGTGTGACATTTCCAGCGATTCCGGGGGGGAAGCTTGACTCGATACGAGTAGGGCTTCGACGGGCTGGGAGCATTAGTGGAGGTGTCTGGTCGCTCCGGGGAACTGGGTCGCCGCTGGGCGCTCCTTTGGCGGTTCCTATCTCCGCAAATTCCACGTCAGAGCCGCCCGTGCCGTACCCGGTGCCATTTCCTAATTGGGCGACCATTGACCTGAGTTCACAGAGTGTCAGCACGAACTCCGCATTTGCCGTGGCATTCGTTTGTCTTGGGGATCCTCTTACACAACAGCGATTGATGATCGCGATTCGGCCGGACACGCCTGCGCACAATTATTCCTATCTCCATGCTCCTGGTCCGGGGAAGAGTCCCGGTTGGTTCATCATTCCCATCAGGGATTCCTCAGACACAACCTGCGCCTATCTTGTTCGTGCATACGTATCGACGCTTACGGCTGTGGCAAATGATCGGAATGGCCTGACTCCACAGGAGTTTGCGCTGAATCAGAACTATCCTAACCCGTTCAATCCAAGCACCAACATAGGCTATACTATAGCAAGCAGCAAGGAGCAGGTNNATGGAACGGGTGAGACTTGCGGTTTATGATTTGCTTGGACGCGAAGTTGTCGTGCTCGTAGACGGGACGGAGCAAGCAGGATCGCATACGGTCAGATTTGACGCAGCAAACCTCTCCTCGGGGGTGTATCTCTACCGGTTGGAGGCAGGCGGAAGGACGTTGGCTCGTGCGATGCTGTTGATGAAGTAAATACGGTTCTCCGTGGCTGAGGACGATGCGACCTCATTGTCCATGCTTTACGAGGAAGTGGTTATCCTCTTCTCCCCTCGGACTGTTTTGGTCTTTCCTTCGCCCGACGGTTTTCCCTTTGAGACAAATGAACTATCACGCAGGAAGAACCGCCATCGGTGGCTCTGGCCTGATTTGATTCCAACCCGGGTTGTTCTGGATATTCTCAATGGGAGAGAGTTCGGTTCTTCGGCAATCCAGAGCGCATTGCCCGTAAGGTCAATCCCGTTGTCAACACGGGAAATACCGAAAGCCTGACAGAGTTTTCCCGGCCCGTTGCAGAGATTGACAAGAGTTGATGCCGCGAGAGTGCTTTCTACGGTATTGTGTTCTTGAATGGCAAATCCCCGTAGCCGTGCCATGACATCTTCTCCCTGAATTGGCTCGAGTGCGCGCAGAAGCACAGCTCTCCCTTTTCCCTCAGGTTCAGTGACCACGTTGCAGCAAAAATGCATTCCGTACGTGAAGTACACGTACAGGTGGCCACACTCCCCGAACATGACGCTGTTTCTTTGTGTAAGCCCCCGATAGGCATGGCTGGCCGGATCTTTCTCCCCGAGATATGCCTCCACTTCGACAATCCTTGCGACAAGGAGAGTGCGTTCCCTTCGTCGGATCAGGAGCTTACCGAGGAGGTCTCGAGCGACGACGAGGGTTGGCCGCAGGTAAAATTGGCGAGGCAAACTGGGCAATCGACTGAACATTGTTNNTGTTCCATGATCCAGGAAATCGGAAGAGGTGGGAAGAAATTCTCAAGGGCCGAATTAATTCCCTTCATGCCATCAAGGCAAAGCGTCTCCACCAGCGGTGAGAGGAGTCCCTCTCGATCTCAACTATCACCAAACCCAAGGGATATCTGCGAGTCAGGGCCGCTCTTGAACTGATTTTGGGCTCGCTTTCTGATCCTGCCGAAATGGAGAAACGCCTTTGAAGTTGCTTCGCGCCCGCGGGGGTTGCGGGAAATGAATCCTTGCTGGAGAAGATACGGCTCATACACCTCCTCAATAGTGCCGGGGTCCTCGCCAACGGCGGCTGCGATCGTGTTGACCCCCACCGGTCCGCCATCATGCGTGTCGATGAGATACAGGAGGATGCGCTTGTCCATGTCGTCGAGGCCAGAGCGGTCCACTTCGAGAGCCTGCAATGTGTGTTCCGCCACTTCAATCGTGACGGCTTGATGAAACTCCTTGAGGAGGGGATCGGCCTGCGCAAAATCACGGCAGCGGCGAAGAAGCCGGTTGGCGATTCGTGGGGTACCGCGTGAGCGGCGGGAAAGCTCGATCGCACCGCGGTCGTCAATCGAAATCTTCAGGATTTCCGCCGAACGTTTCACAATGCTGAACAGCACTTCGGGGTCGTAATAGTCAAGCCGACTGGTCACACCAAACCGGGCACGCAACGGGCCGGTAAGGAGGCCTGCGCGTGTTGTCGCTCCGACCAGGGTAAATCGGTTGAGGGAGAGCTGGACGGTACGCGCATTTGGCCCCTGGTCGATGACAATATCGAGCCGGAAATCCTCCATGGCGGAATACAGGTATTCCTCAACAGACGGAGTCAACCGGTGGATTTCATCAATAAACAGAACTTCGCCGTCCTGCAGTCCTGTCAGAAGTCCGGCGAGATTGTTAGGTTTGTCCAACGCCGGTCCGCTTGTCATCTTAACGTTTGTACCCATCTCGTTTGCGATGATCAGGGCCAATGTTGTCTTTCCAAGTCCGGGAGGGCCGGTAAACAGAACATGTTCAAGGGGTTCGCCGCGACGCTTGGCGGCTTCAATAAAAATTCGGAGATTCCTGACGATCTTGTCCTGTCCAGCAAACTGATCGAGGTTCGGCGGACGAAGTGTTTGCTCCAGCTCGTCGTCAATCTCGATATGCTCTGGTTTTGAGTAGTCGGATTTTCTCATGACGACAAATTACAGGTTTGTTCAATGAAAACCAAATCAGGGTTTTCCGGTCGTGAGGACGGAAGGCTGGAGTCGCTATGGGTGAGCTTTGCGGATGGCTGCTTTGACGAGTCCTTCGAGGGAAGTGCCAACTGTGGGATTTTCATGCAGGACAACCTGGATAGCACGTTCCGCGTTTTGCCGACTGTAGCCAAGGGATGTCAGGGCAAGGAGAGCTTCAGAACGGATCTGGAATTCAGGAGATCCAGGAGATGCAGTTCCAGGCACAGTGGAGGGAAGTTTGCCAATCTTGTCGCGCAGTTCGAGAATAAGCCTCTCCGCAAGTTTACGCCCCACACCAGGGACAGCCATCAGCAGGCCGGTATTTCCCTGGGTGATCGCGCCACGCAGGTCGGGAACCGAAATGCCGGAGAGTATGCCGATCGCCATTTTGGGCCCTATGCCGTTGACGGAAATGAGTATCCTGAAGAGATCACGCTCTTCCGAGTCGGCGAATCCATACAGTTGAAGGAGATCCTCGCGAACAATAAGATGGGTGAGCACTGTGACCTGCGTACCGGGCTCAGGGAGTTTTCCGAAGGCAGAGAGGGCTATGGATACGGCAAGACATACGCCACCGACATCTACCTGTATTTCCGTGGGAGTTTTAGTGACCAGTGTTCCGCGAAGGGAGGCAATCATGGAAGAAGCCGTTCCGGATGTTGGGCAACAAATGCCTTCCAGGACGAGGAGGGCCGTTTCGACGATCCGGACCGATGGAAGTGACAGAGTGCAACGGCAATTGCGTCGGAAGCATCAAGAACCATGGGACTCTTGTCGAGATGAAGAATGGACTTCACCATGTACTGTACCTGCTGCTTACTTGCGCCGCCGGTCCCGACCACCGCCAACTTGACCTCTCGTGGTGAATACTCGCCTGTTGGGAGACCGTTCAGTGATGCTGCAAGGAGACACACTCCTCTGGCTTGACCAAGCTTAAGCGCAGATTGGGCGTTCTTTCCGTAAAACGCTGATTCAAGCGCAAATTGAACCGGGTGATACTGAGCGATGAGTGCCTGGAGGCCCTCGAAAATCCGTTTAAGCCGCAGCGCCATCGCTTGATCAGATGAGTTCTTTATTGTCCCAGCTTCCAATAATGAAAACGAACCATTGGTTGCACAGGAGAGAACTCCGTNNGCCCGTACCGTTTGTGTCTTGGCGTTGTGCCCGAGCTTACCCATTGAGAGAGGCGAGTTCTTTATCGTCTATGTCGAAGTTGGCAGCGACATTCTGCACATCGTCGTACTCTTCAAGTGCTTCCATGAGTTTCACCACGTTCTCAGCATCTTTTCCTGCAACCTTCACCGTGGTTTGCGGCACTAGGCTGATGGCCGCATGCTCAAGAGTAATCCCATGATCGTCGAGGGCCTTCTTCACGGCATCAAACGCTGCGGGGGAGGAACTGATGGTCAGCTCATCACCTTCGCTCTGCATATCATCGGCGCCGGCGTCAAGGATAATGCTCATGATGTCGTCTTCGCCAGCCTTGTTTTTCGACTTGAGGATAGTGAAGGTCCCCATTTTCTGGAAGAGCCGCACAACGCTCCCTTTCTGACCGAGGTTTCCGTTGTTTCTCGTAAAAAGATGGCGGATCTCGGACACCGACCGGTTGGGGTTGTCGGTTACCACCTCGATGAGAATGGCAACACCACCTGGTCCGAATCCTTCGTACGTAATCTCTTCATACGTCGTTCCCGGAAGCTCGCCCGTCCCCTTCATGATGGCGCGTTTGATGTTATCGGCGGGCATGTTNNATTTCCTTGATCAGACGGGTAAACAGGCGGCCCCGGGCTGAGTCCGTAACTGCCTTTTTTCTCTTGATGGTTGCCCATTTCGAGTGACCTGACATGGTGGCTTCTCCTTGCAATAGTTCAACGGGGAGTTATCGAAGATCCTTAACCTTGAGCTGGGCGGTCGTCTGGCCCGAACGTGCATCCCCACTCGGCGTCCAGTCGTTCTCTTCCACAGTGTACACCAATTGGAGATCGCGTCTGCCGACGGTGTCTTTCAGCCGTTCGCCCAGGCCGAATCCGATGGCGTCAAATACACACCCGTTCTGACGCACTTTGAATCGGAGGTGGTTCTTTCCCACGATCCGGGGAGATCCAATGACCTCAATGTCGCGTGTAAGGAATACCGGACGCATATTTCCGGGGCCGAACGGGGCAAACTCATTGAGGAGCGTTCTGAAACGCGGCGTGATGTCCGCAAAACCGATTTCCACATCGATCCGCATTTCAGGCGTCTTCATCTCCTCGCTCATCAATTCGCGGACTGCAATATTAAATGCATCGCGGAACTCGTCAAGGCGCGCAATTTCCACGGTTAGACCTGCCGCGTACTTGTGACCGCCGAACTGAATGATCTTCTCTTCGCATCGCTTGAGGGCTTGGTAGACATCGAAACCCGAGATGCTGCGCGCGGATCCCTTTGCCACGCCGTCCACAGTAGCCATCATGATTGACGGTTTGTAGTACTTTTCCACCATCCGTGATGCCACGATTCCGACTACTCCCGGGTGCCAATTCCCGTCGTGGAGCACCAATGCGGCGTCGTTGTCGCCGCTATAGAACTTCTCTGCGATCTGCTGTGCCTCCAGAAACGTGTCCTCATCGAGTTTTCTTCTGGTGCGATTCTCTTCCTCCATTATTGCAGCGAGGGAAGCAGCCTCCACGGGATCCGTAGACGTCAATAGCCGCACGGCACGCATTGCATCGCCAAGTCTTCCCACGGCATTGATACGGGGAGCGAGGATAAACACGATTTGACCGGTCTGGATCTTTCCCGGTCTTACGTCTGCGGCCTCAATGAGGGCTTTGATTCCGGGGCGAGGGTTCTCGTTGATGGACTGCAGGCCGAAGCGTGCAATAACCCGGTTTTCGCCAACCAGGGGAACGATATCCGCAGTACTCGCCAGCGTGACAAAATCCAGATACTTGGTGATGAGGGATTCCCGATCCAGACGGCGGGCGACGCCCTGGATCAATTTAAACCCCACGCCGCATCCACAGAGTGATTTGAAAGGGTACTTGCATCCCTTCATGATTGGATCGAGGATGGCAATTGCCGCCGGAAGTTCATTGCCCGGTTCATGATGATCACAGATAATGACATCAAGCCCAAGGCTGTTGGCGTAGGCGACTTGCTCGACCGCGGTGATGCCGCAGTCAATAGCCAGAAACAGTTTCATCCCATTCCGGTGCGCAAGGTCAATTCCCTGGTGGGAAATTCCATAGCCTTCTTTGATGCGGTCAGGAGTGTAATACTCGGCTTCGACCCCCAGTTCTTTGAAGAACAAATACAGCATGGACGCGCCGTTGGTGCCGTCGACGTCATAGTCACCGAAGACGAAGAATTTCTCATGGTGTTTGATGCCATTCAGGATCCTTGTGACGGCGGTTTCCATCCCGTCCATAAGAAAAGGATCGTGAAGTTGGTCAAGGCTGGGGCGAAAGTACTCCCGCGCACGGTCGAACGAGTCGATTCCGCGGTCCAGGAGGATCCGTGCAATCGATTCGGGAACACGAATGTCGGCCCCGAATTGCCGGACGACCTCCGGTGTGGGCGGAACGGCAATGGTCCACCGGTATGTTCGTTGTGCTGGGATCACGAATTCTCCAGGAGAAGTGCGCCTGCCTTGAATGGTCACTGCCTGGCGGGACAGGATGGCACGGGTCTGTAAGCCGAATTCTGTCTTTCCCGATTGCCTGCGCACTCGGAAGAGGCAACCATTTATCTGGGCCTTGGATTGCTCCTTGGCTCTAGCGACCTACCCGGGAGGCTCTCGTCGGAATACCGACGGGAAGAAGCGAGCAGCTTCGCCCTCGCCTGTTTGGTCTTGCTCCGGGTGGGGTTTGCCTAGCCGCGCCGGTCACCCGGCACGCTGGTGGTCTCTTACACCACCGTTTCACCCTTACC
>PMNP01000392.1:0-3323 GCA_003161755.1 Ignavibacteriota bacterium
ACTTAGCGAACGTAGTGAGCTAAGTGATCCGTGATTTTGAGAATCCGCCGGAGCGAAGCGTAGGCGGAGAAACTCCCTGTGCCCTCGGCGTGAGTCGAACACGCGACCTGCGGTTTAGGAAACCGACGCTCTATCCACCTGAGCTACGAGGGCGCAACAATCTACAATCCAAAACGGACAATCGACGACTGTCAACCGCAAAAGCCTAAGAACCTCGCTAGGGGTTGAGGTATTTGGAGCACCGGTTCCTGCACTAAACGGTGGGGCTATCTACAAAGGCTTCTGCCTACTATGTACTGTCTACTGTCTACTCACAGCTTGCACGATGTTACTGTCAACTGTCCACTGTAAACTGTACACTGATTAAAATACAAAACTTCTCATCCTTAAACAATGCCGCACAATGGCGTATGCTCCAAGAAGAAGCCCCTTCATCGTCCTCCGAGAAAGGGGCTTTGGCATATTCGGTCTGCGTTCTTCTGTAGATCACTGCATCGCCGCCCGAGCGTAGGTCAGGCAACGGGCAGGTAGCAGGTAGATGGTAGTTGGTAGAAAGCGCAAACCATCTTGGCGTTGATGAAGCTGGGAGTAGGAAGTATTCAGTTGACAGTTGACCGTGTACAGTGAACCGTGAACAGCTTTCTGTTTACCTGCCTGCCGGCAGGCAGGCTGTATACTTCATACTTCATACTCCTAGCCTTACTTCAGCAACACGAGCTTCCTGCTCAATGACTGCCCTCCTAGCGAAGGTCGGGCAAGGGGCAGATAGCAGGTAGATGGTAGTTGGTAGAAAGCGCAAACCATCTTTAGCGAACGAGGACCATGCGCTTCACTGCAACTTGGCCGCCTGCTGAGAGTCGATTGAAATATGTTCCCGAAGCAAGACCCGTGCATCGAACGTCACTTGGCGTTGTCCTGCCAACTGATAGCAGCCGACCGGCGCAGCCACGTCTTGTAGAAACATGCAAGAGACTGCAACCTTCAATCGCTCAACCCCTACCTGCTACGATCTACCTGCTACCTGCTCATTGCTGCTTGCTACAGTATAGCCAACTCTTGGCTTCACCTCACGAGAGCCATCTTCCGAGTTTGCACAGCACCACCTGCAATCAGCCGATAGAAATAGATGCCCGACGCCAGACTCCTGGCATCGAACGTTACCCGATGTTCGCCCGGCGTCTGGTAGCCATCGACAAGCACCGCCACCTCGCGTCCGAGCAGATCGTATACCACAAGTCTCACCCGTTCCATCCCTACCTGCTTCGTACTACCTGCTACCTGCTCCTTGCTGCTTGCTATNNGCCGTAGCGCTGAGGCGTCCCGGTCTTCGCTGAGCCTATGCCAACCCTCGTATTCAGCGCCAAGTCGTACTGCACATGGGCTAACGCAAAGCGTGCTTCAGGCAACTCTGTTACGAAGCTGGCATTCTGCACATCGTCCCAAATCAACGAACCGATAGGAAAACCGTCAATGCCAGATTTCGGAGCCAGGGTGGGCTTGAAGTTTTCCGTCAGATCCGTGAACTTCGTGATGCCGGAGCCGTCTTCAGTCTTTACGCCGGGAATCGTCGTTGGGTCATAGTCGCCAAAGATGTATCTTGTATTGCAAAGAGAAACTCCTTGGGGAAAGCGGGGATCACCCCACATATTCTGATTCCATGCCGCCATCGAATCCACGACCGAAGCATCNNTGGTCCTCTCTTCGATGAATGCACCACGGTGGTCGTTAAAGAGCGATTGCGTTCTTTTATTCATCCATTGACAGGGCACATTTTCGACGGGAAAGGGGAAATTACTGAAACACCAATTTATGTATGATGGGAGCGCACCGAGACTGGCGAGCTTGTACTTGTCCGATTCATANNGCAACGGGTCGTAGTAATTGATATTATCTGCCACATAGACGCGCATATTCTCAAAACTCAGATCATCGGTAAAATGTGTCGGATCAAGAATGAACTTTGGTTGGACAATCTCCCCGATCGCGGCACTATTCGTATCGACGTTGATCGTACTCCCGAACGAATTGTCAGGANNCCAGTTCTGGTTGACGAAGATATTGTTCGTAATGTACGTGATATGATGATACGGAGAATTGAGCCAGTATTTCTTGTTGTTGAGGATGGTATTATGATTGATGAACTGAAAATCTGTCAATTGGTTTGACTGAAAGATGGTAATGCCGCCGCCGGTAATGGTATTGTTCTCAATCCACATGGTATCAATCGGATGCCTGCACTGGAAGATGCGCGAATCCCACCACTGGAAGGGACAGAACAAATCGCGGAAGTAGCTGTTTGTGATACGGAACGACGCACCATGCGTCCACCCACCAATGGCACCGAGTTCGTCGGTGCAATCAAACAGGTCGACGTTTGAAAACTCAAAGAGGCAGTTGTCAATGGTCAACGACTGTCCCTGATTGATTCCCGTGCCGCACACAAAGAGTTCGTAATTTAAGTTTCCGTCCAGTTGCATTGCCTGCCAATGGATGTTTCGAATCTCGATGCTGCCGTAGACAATATTGGACAATATCGGCGCATAGAGCTGTGGGTCCATCAGGATGATGGGCTTTTGTGTGCCGTAAGACGAAGGAACACCGACGATGATCAATCGGGCGTTCGGATCATTAAAGCAGATCGGAGCCTGCTGAAAATAAACCTGCCCTTCGTTCAACGCATACACCCTGTTGGGATTGATGCGCACTCCTCCGGCAAGGGTATCCTGATTGATGGTTCTTTCCAACGATCCCGAATTCGTCCTTCCTGACAGCGAATCACCGGGGATGAAAACGGTGTCAATCGACGCTAACACTCTCGCGGGCACGAACGTGCTGGCGATATGCTTCACTCCAACGCCCGCCTTANNCTTGATATCGCTAACACCACCATCATGCTGAGTAACAGTCGTGATTTCATGGATTCCTCCTGGCTGTTTTTCCTGCAAGACTCCACAGCAGACTGCCGACTCGATCACGGTTCCCTTACCTCTGAGGAACCAAAGCACAATTTGGAGTTGCAAAGATAATGCTGGAACTGAGCAAGTGTTACGGGGGGAGGGCACCGGAATGTGCTAAATCCGCGGCCGTAAGTCAAGATCACTCCACACCTCCTCCAGTCTCCCCAAAAGCAGGANNTAGAAATAGGCGCCGGAAGAGAGAATGTTGGCATTGAACGTAACCACATGGGAGCCGACAGACAAATTGCCATCGACAACCGTGGCAACCTTCTGGCCCAGCACGTTGAACACGGTCAGCTTCACAGGAGAAGCCTTCGGCAGAGTGAAACTGATCTGCGTGGTCGGGTTGAACGGATTGGGATAATT
>PMNP01000392.1:3367-4919 GCA_003161755.1 Ignavibacteriota bacterium
GTCTTTACGCCCGGAATTGTCAAGGGATCGTAATCGCCAAATTCGTACGCAGTACTTGTCAGCGCTGCGGTAGTGCCGAATCTGGAATCACCGTACAAGTTCTGGTTCCACACCGCCATAGAATCCACGACGCTTGCATTGGCAATGGTCGCCGTTGCCAAGCCGGGATTCCCGTTGTGAGTCCTTGCCTCAATGAACGGGCCGACGTGGTCATCAAACAGATGTGTTGTTCGTACGTTCATCCAAATCATGAAACGTACAGGTGTCGGATTCGGGATTCCTCCCCAATTGATGTACGACGGAATCGCATTGATGTCTGAAAGGAGATACTTGCTCGAGTTGTAGTACCCATTGATGAGGGCCGGATCGTAATAGTTCACGTTGTCCGCCACATAAATCCTCATATGGTCGAAGTCCAACTCGCTTGAGATTGAGCTATCGGGATTCAGGTATTTCGGCTGAACCAACTCACCGTTCGTTGTGTTATTCGTATCAATATCGATGGTGCTCGCGTAGGAAGGCTGCTCAGTGTTGGAACTGTTCACAGCCACATTCGTATCCTCACCAGACCAGTTCTGGTTCACGAAGATATTGTTCGTAATGAAGCTGATGTGCTTGTAGGGCGAGAGCAGCCAGTGCTTCTTGTTGTTGATGATGGTATTATGATTGATGAACTGGAAGTCCGTCAGCTGGTTCTGCTGCAGGAATGTCAACCCNNTGCGGCCACCCACCAATGGCACCGGATTCGTCGGTGCAATCAAAAATATCGATGTTTGAGAACTCGAAGAGGCAATTGTCCACGACGAGCGACTGTGCCTGTGTTGCGCCGGTCCCGCAATAGAACAGTTCGTTGTTGATCGCCTTGTTCGTCTGCATGACCTGCCAGTGGACGTTCTTGATTACGAGGCTGCCATAAAGCGTGTTGGCGGCAACGTTGACAGAGGGATTCGCAGGATCCATCAGGATAACGGGCTTCTGCGTGCCATAGGTAGAGGGAACACCAACGATGATCAGCGTAGCGTCCGGATCGTGGAAAGAGATTGGCACTCGCTGGATGTAGACCTGACCTTCGTACAGCGCGTACACTCGAGTCGGATTCACGCGTACCCCTCCTGCGAGAGTATCCTGATTGATGGATCTTTCCAGTGCCCCCGCATGGGTCCCTCCCGATAGCGAATCACCCGGGATAAATATCGTGTCAACCATCACTGAAACTCTTGGGGGAACGAACGTGCCGGCTGAATGGTTCGGTACAACGCGCGCGAAGCTCGTCAATGCGAGCGTAAGCAGCATGCCAAGCAACAGTCGTGTTTTCATGTCTACCTCCTGGCCGTTCTTCCTATAAGACACCACTGCCGACTCGATCACGTCTCCCCTCCCTCCACAACGCTCAGCACACTTTTCGTGCCTTTCCTATGTGGAAGCATATCACATTTTGGAGTCTCAAGGATGCTGCTGGATCTGCACTAGTGTTGCGGGTGGGAGGGCACCGGAATGTACTAAATCCGCAGTCGTAAGTCAAGATGGGTCGATCCCGTCCCCCCCCCCCCCC
>PMNP01000017.1 GCA_003161755.1 Ignavibacteriota bacterium
CACCAAGCGCGCAATCATGTCGGATGTCAAAAAGGCTGGCTGTAAAAGTGTCGCCTTTGTCCCTTTTGGGTATGAGCCAAGCATGCATTATCCTGAGAAATGTACCTCAAACGAGGAACAAGTACGCTTTGCGGGTGACCTAGCATTCATCGGTGGTGCTGATTCGGATCGCTCGTCCATCTTTCGAAGGCTCGCAGCANNCAATGCGTACTTTTGAAATTCCGGCATGTGGAGGTTTCATGATCGCCGAGCGGACTGAAGAACATTTGGAATTCTTTGAGGAGGACAAGGAGGTGGCTTTCTTTGGTTCCGATGATGAGTTGATTGACAAGATAAGATACTATATCCGAAGGGACAAACTACGCCGGCAGATGGCAGATGCGGCACGGAAAAGGCTGTTGGTAGGGCACAATACCTACTGTGATCGGCTAACTCAGATTCTTGAGAAAGCGCAGTCGATCCTTTAGTNNGGATTACAGTACTCTTTGGAGAAGCTACACGAAGGTTTCTGCGATTTCGAACGCACGACTCCAGGAACCATTGCGAGCAAGTGGCGGCTGGCGCAGCAACAAGCGTCCAGGATATATCGCTGTTGCCACGACTAGCCTGGTCATCGTACTAGTTCTGGCGGTGTTCGCATTTGTGGGTTCGGATTTCTTCGTCACCTCCTTCGTCTTCCCAACCTACGCCCTTCTCGTAGGTATCGTCGCCTTGATCGCCATTTTGGGAAAGAGATGGCTTGCAACAAGAGTGTCAAGTTCNNTATTGTTTGCCAGGTGCGTACACTATTCTCGTGCCGAATCGGTTGCTGTCGTCTTCACTA
Organism: Ignavibacteriota bacterium; assembly: GCA_003161755.1. Next base: position 824 of record PMNP01000017.1, read on the forward strand.
GTCGGATCCATTGACCCTAAGTTTGTGACACTAGGCTTACTCCTTGAGCTCGTTGGACTCATTTCCATGTGGTTGGCCTACACGTTCGCGATCAAATCTTTCACTAATGGTCGACATCCATTGCAATTGGCGAAAAGGGAGCCTGGGTTAATATTTCTCGGCATAATCTATTCACTTTCCGTGCTCATGCAGATTATCCAGATTGCGGTAGTAGGTACTGGGTATCGGGTTGAATTAGCATCTTGGGGTCNNTGTCGCTCTAAAAGTGTTCCAGCGCAAATGGTCCTCTAAGGTCTTGGTCCTCTTGATTGCTATTGAAGTCACTTTTGGATCTATTTCGGGATTCATGAAGCCGATCCTTTGGCTGGTTATCATCCTAGGTGTGGCTGCGCTTGAATCAAAGGTCAGAATCAAACGCTTCGTACCGTTTGTTATTGTTGGACTCATAGCTTCGATTACGGTCGTGTCCGTCGCAGAAGGTTTGAGAGTTCAGATTGACAGAGGCCAATTAGACACCAAAAGTCTTTCGCAACTGCTATCTTCAACTACCAACGGTGCACAAGAGGTGTTCGAGGATCCCCTGCTCGCCCTCGACCTTTCTTGGGGACGTACGTTGTACAGACAAGCGCAAGTTGTTGGTGCGCCCGGTCTGATCATGGCGCGCACCCCGGATGAGATTCCTTTCAAAGGCGGGGAAACGTTCTTCCTACTGCCTGCCTACCTGGTCCCTCGGGGTATTTGGGCAGACAAGCCTGAGCTGACNNACAAGCTCCACAGCGATCACAGTCTTTGGAGAGGGTTACATTATATTCGGCTGGCTCGGGACAATAATTGCTAGTGGCCTGCTCGGACTTTTGCTTGCATACTTGTATAGGAAGACCGTACCTGTAGGTCTCGAGGCAATCTTGATTGCACTTGTGCCCACGTTCTTAGATGTGGAGGGGCAGTTCACAGTGATGTTTGTTGGACTGATTCAGCGTGCTCTTATCTTTTTCTTGGTCTACTGGATCGGCGGCATCCTGACATCTCCCTCGGTTAAGGTGAAGAGGAATTGAACGAAGACGGGGGTCTCAGCCATAGCCGTAAGCTGGGAGCAGTCGATTGAAGAGCGTTCGCCTCAGGTGTTGATACGGATCGCCGGAGGCGAGCTTGACACACACCCAACGGCTGGACTCAATAATACACGCACCGACTTTGAGCAGTTTCAACCTGAGAGAATAGATACGCGCTGTTGCCCATTCGGTTCTGCGCTGCGTGCCACGCAGGCGGTGGAGGAGCGTGTATGCAAATCCATGAAGCCGGAACTTGTTGGCAACACTGGTGACAACCGAGGCGGTCGGCCTTCAGGTCCAGCTTCAGTTCCTCGATCATTTGATTCTCGACCTCTCCGCGACCAACATAGAAGTCATAGAGCGCGAGTTCTCTGCCGCGGAAGCTGGTGACCACGAAGCGTTCTTCCAGATTTTGCTCCTGACCTAAAACCTCTTCAATTGGTCCAAATGCCTCTGCGCCCCACTGCGCTGGCAACGGATGACGCTCCGACGGTTGCGACAACGGTGGTTCGTCTTTCCGGCAAAATTGGTTCGGCCTGCTGGAGTACCCACCCTGCGCATCGCACTTGTATATGTCTATGGCCAGGACTTCCTCAATATCCTCAATCGNNTCACTCGAAAGCAAGATCACCAAATATCGGGACTTTTTGAATTCCATGTCTTTCACGCAGGATTCAGGCTAGGTCCGCCTGGTTCGATGAAGTCGATAAGCCCTCTTCCTACCCACTGATTCAATCGGCCCAACCACTCATGGCAAAGGTTCTTGTCGCTACCGCTGCTTTTGATTCCGAACGAGGTGGAGGTGGGGTGAGATTAGCATATCAGTTGAGCCTCCAACTCGTACGCGATGGGCACGATGTAACCGTTGTGACGGAAGCTCTCCACGCGAAGGAAGCAGAAGTCGAGACACTCCAAGGTATTCGAGNNATAGGCACAGGTTACACATTTCTGCAGTGAGGCGACTTCTTCGGAAATACGTGCTCACTGCTCCCGATCTGATTCACGGGCACAGTCTCCTTCAGTACTACGCTACAATTTCCAACTTTGGATCTTTCACACGTAAGTGCTATACGATTCATTCTCCGTTCGTCCCAGAATTGAGGATCGTCTGGGGGGAGCAAGGTCT
>PMNP01000011.1:0-1737 GCA_003161755.1 Ignavibacteriota bacterium
TGCGAGAAAGTGGCCGGGGGGACGTTCCATTCGTTCGCCAATATGGTCCTCCGCCAGTACGCCCCCCTCCTGGATTTCGATTCGTCGTTCTCGATACTCGACCAGGGAGACGCCGAAGACGTGGTGAACCTGCTCCGGACGCAGTACAAATTCGACACGAAGGAGCGGCGGTTCCCCCGCAAGCAGACGTTGTATACGATATTCTCGCGGGCCGTGAACACGCTGACCCCCGTCAAAGAGATTCTGAAAGAGGACTATCCCCACTACGAGGATTTTCTCGAGGACATCCTGAAGCTCCAGTCGGCCTTCGAGCAGTACAAGGCCGGGCACAACATGATGGATTACGACGACCTCCTGATCTACCTGCGGAAGCTCCTGCGCGATCACGACAGTGTCCGGCGCACGCTCTCGGACCGTTACAGGTACANNGACGCGCAGTCGATCTACTCGTTCCGCGGGGCGACAATACGGAACATTCTCGACTTCCCCGAGGCGTTTCCCGGATGCACGCTGATCAAGCTGGAAGAGAACTACCGGAGCACACAGCCGATACTGAATCTCACGAATGAAATCCTCCGCCGCGCACGAAAGTGAGGAGTCGCCGGGACGCATGAGACATAAATACACCAAAGAGCTCTTCACCCACCTGACCGGGGGGGACCTGCCGACGATCGTCGTGGCGGACAGCGAGAACTTCCAGTCAAAGTTCGTGGTCCAGAAGGTCCTCGAGCTCCGGGAACAGGGGATTCCCCTCAACACCATCGCCGTCCTTTTTCGCTCGGGGTACCTGTCGTTCGATCTCGAGATCGAGCTGAACAAGGCGAACGTCCCGTTTGTCAAGTTCGGCGGTTTCAAATTCATCGAGACCGCCCATATCAAGGACATGGTCGCGTATCTCCGCGTGCTGGAAAACCCCCGCGATGCGGTGGCATGGAACCGGATACTCCTTCTCGTGGAAGGAGTGGGGCCAAGGACCGCCGAGAAAGTGATCGACGACGTCCTGGCACGCCGCGTGGCGACGGCGGGAGAATCTTCCCGCACGCTCCCGGCATTCTGGACGGGATTCGCGGGGTACCCGGACAAAGTGAGCGATCTGTTCAGCGCCCTGAAGGAGGCGAGCCCCTCCCACATCGCCCCGGCCGACAAGGTCCAGATGCTCCTCAATTACTACGAGCCGGTGTTCAAACGCCGCTACGACGACTACAACAAGCGGCGGAAAGACCTCGATATGTTCCAGCAGATCACCGAGCGCTACCGTTCACTCGGAACGCTCCTGACCGACCTGGCACTGGAACCCGCCACCGAGAGCGTCACGGACATCACTCCTCCCGGGACGGACGACGAAAAGCTCGTCCTCTCGACGATACACAGCGCGAAGGGACTGGAGTGGCACACGGTGTTCGTCATCTATGCCCTCGAGGGGAGGTTCCCGGCGACCCGGGCGGCGGTGAGCGAAGATTCGATGGAGGAGGAACGGCGGCTTATGTACGTGGCCTGCACGAGGGCGCAGCAGAATCTTTTCATCACCTACCCCATCAACATCTACGACCGGGAGTCGGGCCTTGTCCTCTCCAAACCCTCCCGGTTCATCGCAGGCCTCCCCGAGAATCTCCTGGATACGTGGGTTATTGACGAAGAATGAGAAGTCGCCTATTTCATTGAAGATCCCATGTCGAAACCCATCAGCCCGGTTATCGTTACGGCCCACGACGTCTCCATCCGTTTCGGGGAACAGGT
>PMNP01000011.1:1748-24421 GCA_003161755.1 Ignavibacteriota bacterium
GAGGGCGCGCACGATGTCATTGCCATCCTGCGCGAGTACGAGTCCCTTCCGTTTTCGTCAGACCGCCGCCACGACCTTGAATCGCTCATCCATCGCCTCGATGGATGGAACCTCGACAACCGCATTGAAGCGGCCATGCATTCGATCAACGTCCCGGCAAAAGAGCGCGATATCGCCGGTCTCTCAGGAGGCGAAAGACGGCGGGTGGCACTGTGCAAAGCGATCATCTCCCGCCCGGACCTTTTGATTCTGGATGAACCGACAAACCATCTGGACACGGAATCCATCGAGTGGATCGAAGAGTTCCTTGCGAACTACTCCGGGGCCTGTCTGTTCGTCACCCATGACCGGTATACGCTCGATTCGATTGCCACCCGGATCGTCGAGCTTGCGAATGGAACGTGCTACTCGCACAATGGCAATTACACGGACTTCCTCCTGGACAAAGCCGAGCGGGAATCGCAGCTGGAGACCGAAGAACGAAAGAGAAATCGCTTTCTGCAGCGGGAGCTTGAATGGGTCCGGAAGGGGCCGCGTGCACGACGAACGAAGTCGAAGAGCCGCCTGCAGAAGTACTTCGAGGAGGCCGACAAAAAACGATACGAACCCGATGGAGAGGTGGAACTCGTCATTCCTCCGGCTTCCGATCTCGGCTCAACAATCTTGAATCTTACGAATGTCGGGTTTGCCTACGGAGAAAGGAAGATCTTCGGCGGGGTCGATATGAAGTTCGATCGAAAGCGAAAGCTGGGAGTAATCGGCCGGAACGGCGCCGGCAAGACGACCCTGATGAAGATCATCCTGGGAGAGCTGGCACCGACAGAAGGAACGGTCGAGGTGGGCGAACGGACAGTGATAAACTATATTGACCAATCCCGGACGATTCTGAATGATGCGAATACCGTGATTCAAGAGATTGGAGAGGGGCGGGACTGGTTTCTGTTCGGCGGCGAACGGTTGACGGTCTGGTCATATCTGCGTCGGTTTCAGTTCACAGACGATCGCATGAACACGTTCGTCGGCAAACTCTCCGGCGGTGAACGAAGCCGGCTTCTGCTCGCCAAAGTCCTGAAGAACGGAGGCAACCTCCTGATCCTGGACGAACCGACGAACGATCTCGATCTTCCGACGTTGCGCATCGTGGAGGAAGCGCTGGCGGCGTTTGATGGTTGCGTTATCGCGGTCAGCCATGACCGGTACTTCCTGAACCGCGTGTGCAACGGGATCCTGGCCTTTGAAGGGGACGGTTACGTGCATTTCAGCGAAGGAGACTATGATTACTACATTGAAAAACGGGACGTCAGATTTGCGGAAACGGATTTGAAGGTTGAGACAACGAAGGCGAAGGATATTGGTGCCAGGCCGAAACCCGCGGAAGCGGGGAGCAAACTGAAATGGAAAGAAGCCAGGGAGCTGGAAGGTATTGAAGAGAACATCCAACGAGCGGAAGAAGATGTCCTCCGTCTGGAGGCGATGTTCTCAACGCCGGATTTCCATGAGAAGTTTGGCGATAGAACAATGCAACTGGTTGAGGAGCTTGAGAGCGCAAAGGCGACGGTCGAGAAATTGTATCTGCGGTGGCATGAGCTGGAGGAATTGAAGGGAGGAGCGTAGACCACAATTGCGCCGGACATTAGGTTGAAAGCCTGTTTCTGACGGAAAGTGAAATAGTCTTTCTCGTCATTTGCCTTCCTCCTCCGCTTACCGATGAATTCTCGTCCTCGCCGGTAGTAACTGCAAATCCCCTACCGGCGGAACCAGTAAGGGATTTTACAGTAGAAGAGTGTAGCGGGGACAGGACTTGAACCTGCAACCTTCGGGTTATGAGCCCGACGAGCTACCAATTGCTCCACCCCGCGATCATGTGACAACTACAGCAACTTCGTTAAACCCAATTGCCGAGGGCTACTTCCACGTGGCCCGAGGCCTCGGCCCGGTGTTAGGGCCGGGCTCCACCCCGCGATCATGTTACATCTACTGCGACCCTCCACGAACCCCGAGCGAAGCCGCATTTTATTCGGCTGAGTCGAGGGGCCCGCGATCATAGTATATCAATATACGAACACCTCGGGGTGAAGTCAAGCACAGACCTGAGGTGACGAAAGAAACCGCCATTTTCCCTGCAAAGACCTTACTCTCCATGGGAAAGATCGCCGCCCGTGAAATTCCCCCTCGTTTCTTGTATATTGAGCGAAGCCTTGCGCGCTTACGGTGTTGAAGGCACTCCTCTTGTTGAGTCAGCAACAATCGGATGTATGTCCCTCTGAATCCAGGATCGCCGAGGAGATTGAATCATTGAGGCAGACACAATCCAGTTCTCCGCAACGCAGGCATGATTCGCCCCATGAACCATTCTGGCTGCTCGCAGTCATCTTCGGGGCATTGACCATCGGCATCGGTCTGGCGGGATATCGCTTTGCTTCAATGCAGGAAACCCGGATTCAACAAAGCCAGAATAATGAACTGCTTGCTGTGGCAGCTTCCAAGGCGAATGCGATCGCCGCCTGGAGACGCGAACGTCTGGCCGATGCCCATCTCATAACCGAGAACCGCCTTACTTCAGAGCCCGTACGCTCCTGGCTCAAGAATAAATCCTCATCTACCCTTAAATCCTCGCTCGTGCAGTGGTTAAATCTATTCATGGATAGCCATGAATACAAAGATATACTCTTGCTCGACACGAGCGGAGCAGTCGTCCTTGCGACCGGAACAGCTCCCAGCACGTTTGAATCGGAAGTCGACGGATTGGTTTGGCAATCGGTGATCTCTCATCAAGTCGTGTTCAGCGACATTCATCAGGATAGTGCCTTCGTTGACCCGCATATTGAAATCATCGCCCCCCTGCGCATGCCCTCCGGACCGTCGGGAAAGGAAGAAACGTTTGGTTCAGTCGCACTCATCGTTGACCCGTCAGATTTCCTCTTCCCCCTGATCGAGTCATGGCCCTCCGGAACACGGACATCGGAAACTGTTCTCGTCCGGCGTGACGGCGATAGCATTGTCTACATGTTGAGAACGCATTTCGGAGCCGACGGACAGGCTCCCCTTAAGCTGCCACTCGCCCAGGCAAGTCTTCCAGCTGCCATGGCGGTGAAAGGAGTGGAAGGGATTGCCGAAGGGCTTGACTACCGTGGCATTCCGGTGGTGGCTGCACTCAAGAAAATCCCCGAATCCCCCTGGTTCATAGTCGCCAAAATCGATCGCTCGGAAGCATTTGAAGACGCTCGCACATACGCCGCATATGTCGCCTCGGTGACGTTCATGCTGATTCTTGTTGCCGGCCTGGCCATCCTCGCCCTCTGGCGACGACAACGACTGCGGAGCATTCTTCGTCTGCTCAAAGCAGAAACAGAACGGAAAGCGCTGACAAAGCACTATGAGTACCTCACCAAGTACGCCAATGACATTATCCTCATGTCAGACGATAAGGGAAAACTCGTCGAAGTCAATGAACGGGCAGTATCATCGTATGGATACTCACGAGATGAACTCCTTCATTTGAATTTTTTTGACTTGGCCGCACCGGGGTCCCGATCGATGACAGGTGGACAAATTGGAGGAATCAAGTCGGAAGGTGGCCAGGTATTCGATTCCGTTCATCGTCGCAAGGATGGTTCCACCTTCCCGGTCGAAATCAGTGCACGGTCCATTGACATTGATGGCAGTGAATTCTCCCAGAGCATAGTCCGCGACATTACGGAACGAAAAATTGCGGAAGATGAAGTACGAAAGTCGCTTCTGGAGAAGGAAATCCTGCTGAAGGAAGTCCACCATCGGGTAAAGAATAACCTGCAAGTGGTGTCCAGCCTTCTTTCGATGGAAGGCGACCGGGTAGGGGATCCGCGGGTTGGAGAATTCCTCAAGGAGTGCCGTGGGAGAATCCGCTCAATGGCCAGTGTCCATGAAAAACTCTACCGTTCAACGGATTTTGCCCGTATCGATTTTGGGGAATACCTGACATCGTTGACCGCTGAAATCATGGGGACGGTAAAAGATGAAAGGGTCTCGTGTTCTGTGGAAGCAGACGGGACGCATATTGAGATCGACAAAGCAATTCCATGTGGATTGATCGTCAACGAACTGGTAACGAATGCCCTCAAACATGGATTCCCGGAACAAAGGGCCGGATCGATCAAGATATCGTTCCACAAACAGAACGATGGCACGATGGTATTGATTGTTGAGGACGACGGCGTGGGATACCCTGCCGGGATGGAATTTGAAAACCTCGGTTCGCTCGGCATGACTCTGGTTGGTGCTCTCGTGGATCAAATATCTGGCACGTTTTCCAGTCAACGCAATCATGGCTCGCGGTTTGTCATAGGATTTAAAGCGTAAGGTGATCCCTCCTGCATTTCGAACGGGATCATGCTCTTTGTGCCTTCAAACTTGTTCACTCTTGTAGTTCATGAGAGGAATCATTCGCCTTTCCCCGGTGTTATATATGGCACAGAGTCACTTGCGACGTTGTGACTGAGACCACGGGGAGGAGCCATGTCAGGCAGTAAAGCGGCGGTTATCCACCAACATGCGGAATTGTTTGTCCGGCATAAACACGCTGATGTGTTCGGGTTAAGAGAATTAACGCAGTCCCGCCGGACTCTCGTGAGAATCGACCGCGGTGCGTGGCTCGCGGTGATTGCGGGGTTTCTGCTTGGTGCGTTGGCAAGCTGGCTGCTGCTCGACGTCGCAGGGTATGTGCTGTGGATAATTCCTTTCCTCACATCCTATAACCTCATGTCGGCAGGGCTTTGGGTGGGATTAATTGCGGTGTTTTCGCTCGTGGCGTATGCTACGGTGAGACTCCTCAGGAATATTGCGTTTTAGCAATGATTCCGTTTTCCGGCCCTACATCTCCGACCTCTGCAGATCGCCTCACCAAGTCAATCAGAGAATAGCTCTCGCGTCGTTATCTCACAATCATCCAACTCCCTTTCTGCACCTCTTCGTCCTGTCCATTCCTTGCGTCCAAAGCAAAATTGAAATTTCCAATTTCAAAATGCTGTGCCTTTCCCCTTGACAAAGTCCGATGAATGCCGTATCCTAATAGCATGATTTCAGAATCAGCAAATAGCCCGTTTTCCACCATCCCGACGACGACCACGACCACCCCGGGGAGGGGAGGATGAGGTTGGTTTGTCCCGTTGTGGTGACACTCGGAAAGCCGACTTCAAACTCCAGAAGCCGGTTTTCGCATTTTAGGGGGTACACATGCGTGTGATGAAGTTCGGCGGATCGTCTGTTGGCAATCCAGGCCGTATCAAGTATGTCATTGACATCGTCGGCCGGGCACGTGCACAACATCGAAATATTGTGGCCGTGTTTTCCGCCTTTCAGGGAGTGACAGACCAACTCGTCGCAACGAGCCAAATGGCTGCGGAGGGAGACAAACGGTACGTTCAGTCGCTTCGGAATCTCAAAAAGCGGCACACGGACGCTCTCGCTGATCTTGTCCCCGTTCGCCGCCGCCGGAGGGCCGAATCGTTTGTCGGTGAACGGCTCGACGACCTCTCCGAAGTTCTCCACGGAGTGCTCTTCACCAAAGAACTGACCAACAGGACCCTCGACTATNNTCATGAGTTTTGGAGAGATCCTCTCCACCTTCATCATAAAGGAAGCAATAAGTGTGAGGGGAATTCCCTGCGAATTCCTCGATAGTCGCGTGCTGATCAAGGCAGATGAATCGTTCGGCATGGGAAAAGTCAAGTACGATCTCACCTACCACAACATCCAATCGTACTTCCGCAAACATCGCGGGCTTCAGGTTGCGTGTGGATTCATCGCCTCAACCACCGATAATGATACGATCACGCTGGGCCGCGGCGGCTCCGNNATGACCTACGAAGAGGCGATGGAGATGTCACATTTTGGGGCAAAGGTGATTCATCCCCCAACGATGCAGCCGGCGCTCGACAAAGACATCCCCATCAGAATCAAGAATACCTTTAATCCGGATTTCCCCGGCACATTGATCGCCCGCCGGGCAGTGGCGGGAAAGTTCTCCATCAAAGGGATCTCCTCTATTGATGAGATTGCCTTGTTGAGGATTCAAGGAAGCGGCTTGATTGGTTTGGCGGGAATCGGCAAGCGTGTCTTCAGCGCCCTCGCCTCCAGGAATATCAATGTGCTGATGGTTACGCAGTCCTCGTCAGAGTATTCCCTCTGTCTGGCCGTCTCTCCTCAATCGGCAGCATTGGCAAAACAAATGATCGAGGAAGAGTTGCGCTTCGAAATCCGTGATCGCCAGATCGACGGCGTGATTATCGAAGATAAGCTCTCCGTCGTGGCAATCGTGGGCGAGAATATGCGCAAGACCACGGGGGTGTCGGGAAAGCTCTTCCAGGCTCTCGGGAAAAACGGCATCAATGTCGTCGCCATCGCGCAGGGATCCTCCGAACTCAATATCTCGACGATCGTGGCGAAAGCCGACGAGTCCAAGGCCTTGAATGCTCTGCATGATGCCTTCTTCCTCTCAGGCACGAAATCACTGCGTGTGTTTCTAGTCGGGGTTGGCGTGGTGGGAGGAAGACTGCTCGAACAAATCGCCCAACAACGGGAGGTCCTGCTGGGTAGCCGGTACCTGGATGTCCGTGTCGTTGCGGTGGCGAACAGTCGGCGCATGATGTTCGACGTCAACGGATCGCTTGACTATCAGTTCCGTCAGCGGCNNCCATGCGGCTCGAAGAGTTCGTGAGCCGGATGAAGGCGATGAACCTGCCGAATAGTGTGTTTGTGGATTGTACCGCCAGCGATGCGCCGGTTGCAAAATATGCCGAGGTCCTCGGCTCGAGCATTTCCATCGTCACTCCAAACAAACGGGCCAACGCGGGCAAGCATGCGTTATACGAAAAACTGCATCGTCTTGCGCTCCAGCATAATGTTCGCTTTCTGTATGAAACGAACGTCGGTGCGGGACTTCCCATCATCAACACCATGAATGACCTGGTTGCCGGCGGCGATGTGATCCAGCGGATCGACGGCGTCCTCTCTGGCACGTTGAGCTACCTTTTCAACTCGTTTTCGGGTGGACGGAAGTTCAGCGATATTGTCGTGGAGGCGAAAAAGAAGGGGTTTACGGAACCCGATCCGCGTGACGATCTGAACGGGCTCGATGTAGGAAGGAAGCTCCTCATCCTTGCGCGGGAGGCGGGCCATTCTCTCGAATTCAAGGACATCAAAGTAAAATCTCTCATTCCATCATCCCTTCTCGAAGTACGTTCTGTAGCGGGTTTTTTTGAGCGTCTGCCTGGGCTCGATGCGGAATATGCCCGCATGCGTGACAACGCCGCTGCTGAGGGGAAGGTCCTCCGCTACATCGCTTCGTTTGCAGATGGAAAAGCAGAAGTATCGTTGAAGAAAGTTGGTCCGGATGACCCCACGTTCGCACTCTCGGGAAGCGAAATCATCCTTGCCTTGACAACGAGGAATTGCCGGGAGCATCCAGTCGTCATACGAGGCCCGGGGGCTGGAGCGGACGTAACAGCAACGGGCGTGTTCGCCGACATTATTCGCATAGCACATCATCAGGGATAACGGGATGAAGAAGGAAGTAACGGCGTATGCGCCGGCATCGGTTTCCAATGTCGCCTCCGGCTTTGATATCATGGGTTTTGCTTTGGATGGGCCGGGTGACAAAGTTACAGTCCGTTGCACGGATTCTCCCGGCGTGCGGATAGCGAAGATTACCGGCTGTTCGTCGCCTCTGCCGTTGGAGCCTGAGCGTAATACGGCGGGGCCGCCGGTGATTGCGGTTCTCAAGCGGTGCAATTCGCGTCAGGGAGTGGAGATTGAGGTGCACAAGGGACTTCCGCTCGGCAGCGGAATAGGATCCAGTGCGGCGAGCGCCGTTGCTGCAGCCGTGGCCGCAAATGCGCTGCTGGACGCCGGACTATCGTGCGACGATTTGCTGGCATGCTCAGTCGAAGGGGAGAAGGTGGCCTCCGGAGCGGTTCACGTGGACAATCTCGCTCCGTGCCTGATGGGGGGGTTTGTCCTGATTCGCGGATACATGCCCATTGACGTTGTCAGGATCCCTGTCCCGCGCAGCCTCCATTGCGCAATCGTCAGACCGCATATTGAAATCAAGACGAAAGAGACACGCAAACTCCTTCCACCCTCGGTTTCCTTGTGCGATGTCATTGCCCAGACGGGCAATGCCGCCGGACTCATAGCGGGTTTAATGAGCGAAGATTTCGGACTGATAGGGCGATCATTGCAGGACTTCATTGCCGAGCCGGTTCGCAAATCGCTGATCCCCGGCTTCGATGAAATGAAAGAAGCGGCGCTCAACGCCGGTGCACTTGGTTGCAGCATTTCAGGATCCGGTCCATCGGTCTTCGCCCTTGCATCGTCGTTTGAAAGCGCGCAGTCAGCTGCCCAGGCGATGGCAGATGTTCTGAAAAGGCTGAATTGTCAACACTCCGTAATCGTTTCAGGAATTAACAGAACGGGTGCCCGCATCATCGATTGACCTCACATGAAATTGTATAGCACCGCAAATAGGAACGCAACAGCCACATTTGAAGAGGCTGTTGTCCGTGGAATGGCGGACGATGGAGGGCTGTACATGCCTTCGACCTTTCCAATGTTCCCCCGTGAATTCTTCCGTTCGCTGGGAGAATACTCGTTCCAGGAAACTTCGTTCAGAGTGGCAAAGGCGTTGATCGAAGACGAGATTCCGGACGAAGCTCTGCGAGGGATTGTTGACGGTGCGATTTCGTTTCCTGCTCCAGTCCATCGACTGGATTCCTGCACGGGCGTTCTTGAGCTGTTCCATGGTCCGACGCTCGCATTCAAGGATTTTGGCGCCCGATTCATGGCGCGGACGCTTGCATACTTCAAGCGGAATGAGAAGCATGCAAGTACCATTCTTGTGGCGACTTCCGGCGATACAGGGAGCGCTGTGGCACACGGATTCCTGAACCTTGAGGGCTTTTCCGTCGTCCTGCTCTACCCAAGTAGGAGAGTCAGTGCCATTCAGGAATTGCAGCTTACCACGGTTGGCGGTAACGTGACGGCGCTCGAAATTGACGGGACCTTCGATGATTGTCAGCGGCTCGTGAAGCAGGCATTCAGGGATCCTTTGCTCTCCTCGACCAAGAGCCTGACCTCAGCGAATTCCATTAATATCGCGCGGCTCTTGCCGCAGTCCTTCTATTATTTCCAGGCGTATGCTCAGATACCGGAAAAGGATAAGCCAGTGTTGTTCTCCGTCCCAAGCGGCAATTTTGGCAACCTCACTGCCGGATTGATGGCGTGGAAGATGGGACTTCCGGTCCGACGGTTTATTGCCGCGACAAACGTCAACGATGTGGTGCCAAAGTATCTTGCTACAGGAGTGTTCAATCCCGCGCCGGCCATTGCGACTCTCTCGAATGCTATGGATGTGGGGAACCCGAACAATCTACCGCGGATNNCGCAAGACACTCTATGCGGCGTCGTATACTGATCAGGAAACGCGGGAGACGATTGCCGAAGTCTATTCGCGGTACGGGTATATCCTCGACCCTCACGGTGCAGTCGGGTATCGGGCGTTACAGTGTTATGGGCAAGGAAATAGCGAGCCACATTGCGGCATCGTTCTGGAGACCGCCCATCCGGCGAAGTTTCCTGACGCCTATGATGAGGCAATGAAGCAATCGCTGGAAGTGCCAGAGCGATTGCAGGCGTTGTTACGGGGAACGAAACACTCGATAAAACTCCCGGCGGATTTTAAGGAGTTCAAGGAGTTTTTGATCGCAACGTAAGAAAGTTTCTACATGTGCCCCGANNGGTCCGGTGCGCCATCCAGGGTTTTGTGGGATGGCACTTGGACGTGGAGAGTTCTCTCATTGAACAACCACGAAAGACAACCAATGGATACGTCCAGAACACGCATTGCCATCCTCGGGGCCGGAAATATCGGCTCAGCCATTTCTCGTGGAATGGTGAGTGCCGGCCTTTTCCCTGCCGCCCATATCACCCTCACCCGAAGAAGATTTGAGACTCTTCGTAACACCATGCGCGACGGCTTTCTTATCAGTTCTGACAACAAAGACGCGGTGGGCAATGCAGATCTGGTGTTCGTCGCAGTCACGCCGCAGCAATTGAATGGGCTATTGGCGGAAATCAAGGGAGTGGTGAATCCCGAGCGGCATACAATCGTGTCGATCGTCTCGGGTGCGACCATTTCTGAAATTCGTTCACACCTGGGAACTGATGTGCCAGTCATCAGAGCCATGCCGAACACCGCGATTGCCATTCGGGAGTCGATGACATGTTTGTCCACTGACGCAAAAAATGCAAACGCTCTTCCACTGGTGAAGATGATTTTTGATTCACTCGGGAAGGCTGTTGTGATTGATGAAGCATTGATGATTCCCGCCACGGCGTTATGTGCCTGTGGGATTGCGTTCTTCCTCAGGGCGATCAGGGCTGCATCACAGGGAGGGATAGAGATCGGGTTTCACGCGGAGGATGCGCTTCTCATGGCCGCGCAGACTGCCCGGGGAGCGGCGTCACTGCTGGTTGAAGGAGGGAATCACCCCGAAGGAGAGGTGGATAAGGTGACGACGCCGCAGGGTTGCACAATATCCGGCTTGAACCAGATGGAGCACAACGGGTTTTCGTCTGCGCTGATCAAGGGGATTGTGACATCCGCAGAAAAGGCAGCGGTGCTCTACGCTCCGAAAGGCAAGTAAGAGTAGGCAGGAGGGAGAAGAGAGAGTAAATAGAACATGAGGGGGCGACGAGCAGCTCGATTGGGGAGACTTGGTAGAGAATTGAAACGCTTGCCTCCTGAATCAATGCACAACTCTTCGTTTCACCAAGGCTTCATGGGTTCCCAAATCGAAAGTCTATACTCGAAAACCCAAGATTCCTCACATCCACCCTTCGTTCCTATACCACTCCACGGTTTCCCGTATTCCTTCTTCAAGGGAAATCTCCTGCTCAAAACCGAAATCCCGCTTTGCCTTTGAGCCATCGCACGTCCAGTAATCCTGTACCATATCCCGCGCCTTCTCGAAGTTGATGAGTGCGGGTTTGGCACTGAATGCGGCCATTGCCTCGGCAAACGCCGCAATGACATACACCCCGGCCGGCGGGATCCGAAGCCGGAGCGCCCGTTTCTTCAGAATCGCCCGTGTGACCTCGCCAATCCTCTTCCAGTCGTAAATCTCCTTGCTGGTGATGAAATAGACCTGCCCCGCCGCCGAAGGCGACTGGGCCGCAAGTACGAATCCACGCACGAGGTCTTTGGCGTGAATCAGACTCACATACTTATCATTCCACCCGACCATTGGCTGAAGTCCGCCGTTCATGGTTTTGAAGAATTCGAAGATGTCCTTATCGCGAGGTCCATAGACCGCAGGGGGTCGGCATATTGTTATCGGGATTGACGATGCAGACTTCAAGCACTCTTCCTCGGCCTTGAGTTTACTCCTCCCGTATGTGGTTATGGGGGAAGGCGATGTCATTTCGGAAATGGGTGTGATGTTAGGGCTGGGGCCTGCCGCCGTCTGACTGCTCACATGCAGGAATCTCTTGATGTCCGGATTGTGCGTTATCACTGCATTCAGAAGATTGGTTGTCCCCGTGACATTAGCGCGAAAGAACTCTTTCTCGGTCTTTGCCTTGGTCAGTCCGGCCGAATGGTAGACGTAGTGGACTCCCTCGACCGCCTTTTTGAGCGCCAGCCCGTCAAAAAGGTCTCCCTCCACATACGGAATGGCAAGATTTTTCAGCCATGTGAGGTTACTGGTTTTCCTGACGAGACAGCGGACAGAATGGTTTTCGTGGAGGAGTCGTTCCACCAAATGGCTCCCAATGAAGCCGGAAGCGCCAGTTACGAGGACTTTCATGGAGGGGGACCTGCATAGATTGACTTTATTAGCGACTTCAAGTATATTCAATAGCAAATAGAATAGCAATTCCTGCAGAATGAAAGCCGCATATCCACATGACCTCACGTATCAATGCGCCTGCCGTGACCAAATCACCAGGTCAGGACCAAGCTGTAGAGAATAATGGGACAAAAAAGCCAATTGATCTTTTCCAAAAGTGTCGCTCGTTTACTCGGGCCGATGAGATAAAGGCCGCCGGATTCTACCCGTACTTCCGGCCGATCGAGGAAAATGAGGGTCCTGTTGTGACGATTGAGGGCCGGAAGATCATCATGGCCGGCTCAAACAATTATCTTGGGCTGACAGCAGATCCCAGAGTTAAGGAAGCTGCAATAAAAGCCATTGAGAAATATGGCACCGGGTGCTCAGGGTCTCGATATCTCACCGGGACTCTTGATCTTCACATCCAACTGGAAGCCCGGCTTGCCCAGTTCTTCGGTAAGGAAGATTGTCTCCTCTACAGCACGGGCTACCAGACGGCGCAAGGGATCATCCCAACACTTGTCCAAAAGGGAGAGTACGTTGTCTCCGACCGTGACAACCATGCGTGCATCGTCGCAGGAAACCTCATGGCAAAGGGGGCCTTTGCAGAATTTGTCAGGTTTAAGCACAACGACATGGACGATATGCGGCGTGTCATTTCGCGTCTTCCATTCGATGTGCCAAAGCTTGTCGTGACGGACGGCGTATTCAGCACCTCAGGTACAATAGCAGAACTCCCCGCGCTTGTCGCGGCCGCCCACGAATTCAATGCCCGGATTCTGGTCGATGATGCCCATGCAACCGGAGTCATTGGCAAGGGTGGTCGTGGAACGGCTCNNTTGGAACGGGAAGTGGATATGACGATGGGGACGTTCAGCAAAACGTTCTCGAGTCTGGGTGGCTTTGTGGTGGGTGAACGATCAGTTATCAACTACCTCAAACACCATGCTCCAGCACTCATTTTTAGTGCAAGTCCTACTCCAGCCTCTGTTGCGGCAGCGCTGGCTGCCCTCGATATCCTTGAAAAAGAGCCTTCGCTCATCACGAGGCTTCTGGCAAATGCCCAGAAAATGAGGGATGGCTTTCGGTCAATGGGTTTCCAGGTCATTGACGGCAAGACCGCCATCGTCCCGGTGATTATCGGTGATGATACCAGGACGTTTATTTTCTGGAGGGAATTGTTTGACGCTGGAGTCTTTGTCAACGCCTTTATCAGCCCTGGTGTCCCGAACGGCATGCAGATGTTGAGAACCAGCTACATGGCATCGCATGAAGAAAAGCATCTCGACAAGATTCTTGAGACGTTTGGCAAAATTGGAAAGAAGTTGAACATCATTTCGTAGTCCTGTAAGCGTACCCTCATTACTCGCCGGAAGAAGGGCTCCGCAGGCAAGTGGATCCTGGATTTCCGGGATTCCTGCGTTTTGTATTCGTAGAGTAGATCTTCACACCCGGCTGTTGAGCATGCAGTTATGCTCGGCACATAAATGATCTTCCTCTTACTATAATCAGATAAATCTTATGTCTATTGACATTTCCATCCGTCCGGTTCGCACGCGTTCTGATGAGCGGGCGTTCATCAAACTTCCATGGTCGATCTACAAGGAATACCCGAACTGGGTCCCGCCCCTCCTGATGGACAGGAAGAAGCTGATCGACCGAAAGGGGAATCCATTTTACAAACATGCCAGAATGGAGATGTTCCTTGCCGAGCGGGGAGGGGAGCTGATCGGAAGGATCGCGGCAATCGTCAATGATAATCATATCAAGGAACACAAGGAGAACATAGGCTTCTTCGGGTTTTTTGAGTGCATCAATAATCAGAGTGTAGCGAATGCGCTATTTGATGCTGCAAAGGCCTGGCTTCGTACGCAAGGCGTTGTAGCTATGAGGGGACCGGCAAGTCCTTCCGTGAACGACGAATACGGGCTTCTGGTCGATGGGTTCGATCGGCGCCCCTGCATCCTTATGTCCTACAATCCCCTCTATTATGGGAATCTCATCGAAGGCTACGGACTCAAGAAGATCAAGGATCTCTACGCATACTATGTCGAGCGCGACACAGTGCTGACGCAACGCCTGGAGCGAATCTCGAACCTTGTAAAGAAACGTGATGGGTTTACGTTCCGATCGTTGGACATGAAGAACTTTGACCATGAGGTGAAGGTCATTCATAATCTGTACACGAGGGCGTGGCAGGTGACATGGGGCGAAGTCCCTCTGACGGAGGATGAATTCAATTATATGGCGAAGGATTTGAAACCGGTAGTAGACCCCCACCTGGTCATTATAGCCGAGTTAAATGGCAAGCCCATAGGATTCGGGATGTCCCTGCCTGATCTCAATGAAATCCTGCTCTATAATAAGAGGGGTTGGCTGCTTCCGGCGCTGCTGCGGATGATCCTCTTCAAGAAGAGAATTCATGGCATTCGCATCATCATCCTTGGAGTTGCGCCGGAATACCTCGCAACCGGAGCGGGCGGTGTGTTGTTCTATGAGACAGCAGTGCGCGCGATTGGCCGGGGGTATCCCTACGGCGAGGCCAGCTGGGTGCTCGAAGATAATGTGATGATGAATCGGGGGGCCGAGTTGCTGAACGGCCGGAAAACGAAGACATACAGGCTGTACCAAATGGATATTTGATCGGGTTTGCGAGTGTTCCTGACCTGAGCCACTTCTCGTGTTGCGCGATGATTTCTATTACAAAGATAAAGGGATTGTGATGTCCATTGTGAAAGTCGACAAAATTTGGATGAACGGTGCGATGGTTGATTGGGACAATGCGAAAGTTCACGTGCTCTCACACGTGATTCATTATGGATCAAGCTGGTTTGAGGGGATCCGATGCTATGATACGGCAAAAGGACCGGCCGTGTTCCGTCTTGATCGCCACGTCCATAGGTTGTTTGAATCGGCAAAAATCTATCGGACAGAAATTCCCTATTCGGAAGCAGACATCGAGAAGGCCATACTGGAGACAATCCGGGCGAACAAGATGAAAGCCTGCTATATCAGGCCGGTGGTATTCCGCGGATATGGAGACGTGGGAGTGAACCCTCTTCCCTGCCCGGTGGAAGTTTGCATCGCGGTATGGGAATGGGGTTCGTATCTTGGTCCGGAAGCTCTGGGAGAAGGGATTGATGTGTGCGTTTCGACCTGGAACCGGCCGGCGCCAAACACGTTTCCTACCATGGCCAAGGCAGGCGGCAACTACCTGCTTTCGCAATTGATGAAAATCGATGCGGTCCAGGCCGGGTACAAGGAAGCCATTGCGCTCGACGTCCACGGTTATGTGAGCGAAGGGAGCGGGGAGAATATTTTTCTTGTTAAGGACGGTGAACTGTACACACCCCCACTTTCCAATGCTCTCCTGCCGGGAATTACTCGCAACTCGATTATACAATTGGCCCGTGAGTGTAAATTCACGGTCCATGAAACCCAGATTCCCAGAGAGATGGTGTATATTGCCGATGAACTCTTCTTTACAGGCACTGCTGCCGAGCTGACGCCAATTCGTTCGGTTGATCGTGTCCAGACTGGCAATGGGAAACCCGGTCCTGTAACGATGAAGCTGCAAAAGATGTTTTTCGATGTCGTGAGAAATGGAAAGGACAAACATCGCTGGCTGAAGTTTGTGTATCCGAAGCGGTAGAGATGTGTTGATAATGATGGGAGGTGTCGCCATGAAGACCGTCGTGCGCAAGAAAAGGCCCGCTCCATCGCACCGTCGTCCTGTGCAGGGCAAAGCTCATCACGGAAAGAAACGGAATATCACGGAGGTAGTCCGTCCCACCTCTTCCTCCTCCGGGACCGCCGGAGTGCAAATATCAAACATCCTTGTACCCATCGATTTCTCCATCCATTCCAAGCATGCGCTGAAATATGCGGGCCCCCTGGCGGAACAGTTTGGTGCATCGATTCATCTGGTATTCGTTGTTGAACCGACGATCTATCCGGCCGATCTGGGATTTGGACAGGTTGTCCTTCCGGGCGTAGAAGAGGAGTTGCGGGAAAAATCAGCGGTCGAGCTTCAATCACTGATCAATCAGGAAATTGGCGGCAGAGTCAACGCCACCTCATCAGTTCGATCAGGAAACCCGCATCAGGAAATCCTGGATGAGGCCGAGCTTCTGCACGTAGACTTGATTGTTGTGGCGAGCCATGGGCACAGTGGGGTGGAACAGATTTTATTTGGAAGCACCGCCGATCGTATACTTCACAACGCGCGATGTCCGGTATTGACGGTCAGACCCGCAGAGGAGAGTGGGAAGAAGAGCGACAGTTGAGGGTGTTACTTGTCACGTTCCACGACGAATTCGGCGAAGCGCTGCAGAGCAAGCCGGCTCTCTGATTCAGGGAAGCAGCTAAGCCTCTCGACCGCCTTGGAAGCAAACTCTCTAGCCTTTGCCTCAGCGTAGGCAATCCCGTCGTGCAACTCGGCAAACTCGATCACTTTTCGCAGGTTGAGTTTTCTCCCACCGCTTCGAATCATCCCCAGGATCTCCTTCTGTTCCCGCTGAGAAACCTGTCCGAGTGCGTGAACAAGAGGCAGAGTCAGCTTCTTCTCGCTGATGTCCATTCCGCTTGACTTGCCAGTGATCGACTTCTTGCCATCATAATCCAGGACATCGTCGCGTATCTGAAAGGCGAGCCCGACAAATTCACCATACTCCCTCATCAGGGATTGCTTCCCTGTGTCGGAGGTTGCGCTGACGGCGCCGATTTCGCAGCACGTGGAGAGGAGGGAGGCAGTCTTGTCGCCGATAATCGTGAGGTACGCTTCTTCATCCATATCAAGCTTTCGACTGCGCTGAATCTGATGCAGTTCCCCCTCGCTCATCCGTTGGACGGCTCGCGAGGTAATCTGGAGGAATCGGACGTCGTCGTGCTCAAGCGAGAGGAGAAGGCCCTTTGAGAGGAGATAGTCCCCCATCAGGACCGCGATTTAGTTCTTCCAGACAGCATTGATGGACGCTAATCCGCGGCGCGTGTCGGCATCATCCACCACGTCATCATGGATCAGCGTTGCAGTGTGAAGAATCTCGACGAGCGTTGCACCTCTGAAGCTCTTCTGGTTGATCCCGCCGCACAAATCTGCAGTGAGAAGGACAAGAATGGGACGAACCTTTTTCCCTTTTTGTTTGATGAGGTACTTCGTCACAAGATCGACAAGCCCAACCTTCGAGCGAATGGATTGCTGGAAGACCCCGTCAAACGTCGAGAGGTGGTGCTGAATGGGGCGGGAGATGTCTGTGAGGTTCAAGGGAGAATTCTCCAAAAACACGTTATATTGTAGATTCCTTTTCCCTGTTCTTTCCCTTCCATGCCCAGACGCTGATCCAGATGCTGATCTCGTAAAGTCCCATCAGCGGAATGGCGAGGAGGATCTGGCTCACCGGGTCGGTGCCGGGCGTNNCGCATAAACTCCGGACGCAGGATCCCCAGCTTCGAAAGGAACCACGAGACCATCGGCAATTCAAACACCACCCCCGCCGCAAGCAGAACGCTCACGACGAAACTCATGTATTCATTGATGGCGATGTTGTTGGCAATGCTTGATGAGCCGAACCCCGCAAAGAATTGGAATGCCGCAGGCAGCATGACATAGTAGGCGAAGACAATGCCNNTGCCGACAAGGAAACAAAACGTGGAAAAAAATACGATGGATCTGATGTACTGCCGTTCCTTCGGCATCAAGCCGGGCGCAATGAAAGCCCAAAGCTGGTACAGAATATTCGGAATGCTGAGGACAACTCCTCCAATGATGGCGACTTCCATATACAGGAAAAGCTGACCAAAAGGCTTCAGGTTTTGCAAATGCAACGGTTGCTGGCCCGGTCCGAGATGGGCGTTGAGGTTGACGACGGGCGCGAGCAGGACGGAGTTCACGAGAAAATCAATGAAGATCGAACAGAGGATCATCCCCAACACAATACCGATCAGCATCTTGATGATGCGCCAGCGAAGTTCCTCGAGATGATCAAAGAAGGACATCTCCTTCGCTTCGNNACGGGCTGAGGCTCGTCATCAACTCCCGGGTATGTGTGAGACTCCGCCATGGGTATCCGCCGATTGTCAGAGGTACCGCGTTAGTGATAGGACTCCATTGCAGGAGTGGTGCGCGACGCACTGCCGGTCGTCTCGGGGTAGAGAGGAAATCGTCCACTGAGCCGTTCGACCTTGTGCATCACCTCTTTCTCAATGGCATCATTCCCGATATGGGAGAGCACCTCGTGGATCAGTTCTCCCACGATCTCCATTTCCGGTTCTTTCATCCCGCGTGTTGTCAGTGCCGGAGTGCCAATCCGGATTCCGCTGGTAATAAGGGGACTCTTGTCGTCGAATGGGACTGCATTCTTATTGACCGTAATCCCGGCCCGGTCGAGCGANNATGAGATGATTGTCAGTGCCGCCGGAGACTACAGTGTAGCCGCTTGCCACCAGGGTGGAGGCAAGTGCTTGTGCGTTCTTGATTACCTGCCGCCCGTACACGGTGAATTCTGGCTGCAGCGCCTCGTGAAACGCCACCGCTTTGCCGGCTATGACGTGCATGAGAGGACCACCCTGGATCCCCGGGATGACCATCGAATCGAGAAGTTCCGACATCTTCTTCACGCGGCCCGACTTTGGAGCAACGTGTCCGAACGGATTGTCAAAGTCCTTCCCCATAAGGATGAGACCTCCACGAGGGCCCCGCAGGGTCTTGTGGGTNNACGGTTTTTCACGCTTTGCGACGTCTTCCACTTCGTTAAAATCGATTGTTCCGGAGTCCTTCTTCACGCCATACGCCACGAAGCGGTAAAACTGTCCCGAGAAGTTCACCGGGGAACCATGGGTGAGATGTCCTCCGTGGGCGAGGTTCATTCCCATGAGGGTGTCACCCGGTTTCACAAAAGTGAAGTACACCGCCATGTTTGCCTGTGATCCCGAATGAGGCTGGACGTTGGCGTACTCAGCACCGAAGAGACGCCTAACCCTGTCGCGGGCGAGGTCTTCCACAACGTCCACCCATTCACAGCCGCCATNNGAGGCGATGAGCTCAAGTTTGGTGTTTTGCCGGTGGGTTTCGCTTGCGATCGCTGCGTCGATCTCTGGATCAACGTTCTTAAGATGCTTCATCGGTATTCCTTCAGATGCTGACCAGTCGACTGTTACTCCACATCGGGGCGAACGAACCAGAGTTCTCCAATGGAAAACGCCGCGCTAAGCCGAAAGACCTTGTCACGGAGTAATCCGTTGGTGACCACTCCCCGTATGCCGTATTCGGCCGCAATGTGAAGCCTTGTCTCTAACGAGAGCGGAAGCGTCATGCCTCCTGTCACGAGCCATTCATTAATCCCAACCTCATCAGGACGGTAATAGGTTGAATGGTAGAGGAAGCCAAGCCGCAGCGCGATATGCTCGCCCCAGCTTGTATTGGGATCCCGATTGGGAAGGCGCTCCATTCCGAACCCGATATTCTGTTCGTTGCGTAGATCGGCTGAAAATGCTCCTTCCACTGAAGCATGCCTCCACAGCCGTGTCGAGTAATCAACGGCAATCAGAACCCGATCGGTGGCCAGGTATGATGCGCCGACAGTGTACGAGAGCGGGATTACGATCTGCCCTGAAGCCTGCGCAGACGTGTCAAACGACGTTGGGAGGTTGGTGACGTCCGCGCCGAATTCGTAGTATGTTTGATTATCACTCGAGAGCACAGTTCGGGAATTTATGGTGAAGCCAATTGTCAATGGCTTGAGCGCAGGCGCGATCGATTCCAGGTCGTTGAAGAGGACTTGCAGAGTCGTCCCCGCTCCACGGTAGGTGCTGGATTGGATGACGTTAGCACCGGCAAAAGACGAGGAAGAGGGATTGTACAATTGATGGCGCTCGATGGTGCCAAAATAGTAATCGAAGGAAGCGCCAATCGCAAGGAAATGCAACGGCTTATACGAAAGCCCGAGCTTCCCGATGTTGATTCCCCCCGATCCGCTGAAGTGGTTTGCATACGGAATGGAGTCGGTACTTGAAAATCCTGTTCCGTGAAAATAGGTGTCGTAGTTCACCCTGCTGTATTGCTCGATCCCTGCGGCGAGCGTGATGCCCCGGCCGGATGAGATCGGGATCCCTATCGACGCCCCTTGAAAATCCAGGGAGGCGAGGTAGCGGGAAGCCGTCCCGTTGCTGGACGAAAACCCTTCGTACTGGACCCCAGCTTCCAATCTCGTGAGGGAGAGGTCTGCCCATGTTGCAGGGGCGTCAATATTGAGGTACTGGCTTGAGAGAAGTGTCGAGCCGGCGTACCCCATGCCCGCTGCGCGCACATTGTAGCCCGGGCGGAGGTCGCCGATTCCGAGCAGAGAGTAAATCGAACCGCCGCTGGCGGCCATCACCCGGACTGGAGCAGCCAGCGTTGCGGCAGCCAACACGAGGAAAAAGAATGAACGCATATGGGTCACGGTTTCTTCCCAAGATGAACATCTGTATAGGTAATGTGGAGTCTGGGACGCAAGGCAGTCTGTGTCGCTTGCGATCCGTACAAACGCATGAGATCAAAGGTACACATCTCGCCGGGCGTTGGGATGCGCACGACGAGCCCGTAGTTTGGCGATACCAGCCACAGTTGTGCAAAACTGGTGATGTTGCCCGCCAAGGTGGAAGTGCTTCCTGATTTGGGAGTCAGTATCGAACTTGTCGAGCTCAGAAGATCACCTGCCGCATCGGCAGTGAAATGCACTTCAAGAGAATCTGAAGGCGTTGTCAGAAGCGTGGGATCTGTTCTGCGATCAACCATCACTTCGGCGCTGTTAATTACCGTCCCTCTGGCAAGGAAGGAGAGATCAAATCTGACCAACCCTCGGAACGCCATCCCGGCCTGAATTGTCATCGTGGCGGGCGAAAGAGGAATCTGCACATTGCCGGCTAATGTATCGAATCCGTTACTGTACGTCGCGGTGTCCAACAACGTCCCGCTTGCATTTCCTGCAATAATGGTCACAGCGGGATAGTAGGAAATGGAATCTGCGCTGAATGAACTGAAACCGCCCACGACGTTGCAGGAGTTTGTGGGAACGAGGATGATGCCGAATTTTGTCACATCGGTGCTGGTGAGCGTTTGATACCACTCTCTTCCCATAACAGTGTCGAGAGGGATCCTGACGGTCTGGGAATCGGGGTTCGTCAATGTAATGACAAACGGCTGGCCGTTGAGTGTGCGTGCTCGTGTGGCATCATAAAACTGACTGTTTGCCTGAAGGCTGTCCCAAGTAAACGTGGACTCGTCCCACTCTGTTGAGATCCGATAGATGTTAAAGGCCAATTGTCCGCCGGGCGCTCCCCGGTGGTACACGAAGTGGAGATTGAGGGTTGCGGAAAACACCGAAGCCGTGTCTCGTGCTGGAAACAATCCCGGGGTGAATCGAATAAGTGCGCTGGCCGAATAGGCGGACGAGAGACCTGAGGCGGCACCCACGAGATTCTGCGGACCGTTCATGGCGATCCTTGCGAGGAGCGTTGTATCAGAAACGGCAAAAATTGTCGTATCGCGAGTTCCGACAGTTGGCAGGCCATTGCCCGGGAAAAGAAGAGCATTTTGTTCTGTAGGATCGTCACTGCAGGAAGGAAGAACTACCACAAGCAAGGCAAGGAACATGGCCTGCAAAAGGATCTGTGTCCATCGGGAATGTGCGTCAGTCATTCTGAAGGGGTGTCCGTGATATCGTGTGTGTTATAAACTCCACTGCTGCCGGGAGGTCTTCGGCAATACAATCCGGTTGGGGATTCGTGATGTTCTTAAGTTCTTCCAGGGCCTGGCGCCCATAGCCTGTCAGGACGAGGATGGTTCTTGCGCCAGCGTTCTTCCCGGCCTGAATGTCGGCCAACCTGTCGCCGACAACAAACGATCTGGTCAGATCAATGTCCAGCTCCACTGATGCGGTATCGAGCATGCCCGGCTTCGGTTTCCGGCATTCGCACTCGATGCGATACGGTGCCTGGCCTTCTGTGGGATGATGAGGACAGTAGTATATGCGATCAATGTGAGCTCCTGCTTTCGCGAGCTCGTTTGCAAGCCGCACATGAATGGAGGCAAGATCGTCCTCCGTCAGAAAGCCACGGGCGATACCGGACTGATTGGAAATCACGCAAGTGATGAAACCACAATCATTAAGCGTTTTCACCGCGGCTGCAGCGCCGTCAATCATCACCAGTTGGTCAGGATGCCGGATAAAATGCAATTCTTCGTTGATGGTCCCGTCCCTGTCGAGAAAGACCGCTGCATGGCGCCCGCTCACATCTTCACCAGATTTCTGTAAATCTGCACGTACTTCCTTGCGGATATCTCCCACGAAAAGTCCTTTGCCATCCCGTTCCTCATGAGTTTCCTCCAGGCGTTCTGGTCGGCGAAGACGTGAAGCGCCCGCTGGATGGCGCGGAGCATCTCTGCGCTGTCGTACTTCTTGAACTTGAACCCCGTCCCGCCATCATCGGGCGAGCTGTCGTCAATGGTATCTTCCAGTCCGCCTGTTGCCCGCACTATGGGTACCGTCCCATATTTCAGGCTGTAGAGCTGGTTTAGCCCGCACGGCTCGAATTGCGACGGCATGAGAAACATGTCACTTCCTGCTTCAATACGATGCGCCAGATCGTTGTCGAACACCAGCGCAGAGGAGATCTTCTGTGGATGGCGCTTGTGAGCTTTTTCAAACAAGTCGTGGTATTTCTTCTCGCCAGTCCCCAAGACGACAATCTGGAGGTTGAGTCTCATCAATTCCTCGAGGACCTCGCCAATAAGGTCGAACCCTTTTTGGGCGGCCAGTCGCGAGATGATGC
>PMNP01000204.1 GCA_003161755.1 Ignavibacteriota bacterium
TTTGTTCTGCCATTAAATCAACCATCGCTGTCCCAAAGAATTGCGTGTCATGGCAGGCGTGATGCCCGCATCATGGAATCGTGGGGGAATCTTGGCAAATGCGAGATCGTGGGAGCGCCGCGTATGGACCGCCTGGTCGATCGCCGGCCCTCGGGAAGAACACCGCAACTGCCGCCAAGCGGACGGAAACTCCGAATCCTCGTCATGACCGCTAAAACACCCGGCTTCACTCGGGAGGAGGTGCTCATCACTGTCGCGGCTCTCAAGCATCTCAAGGCGCACTTCAATCAGCGCAGCGATGTTGACGTGGTTTGGCGTCTAACCTCGGATATGGACCTTGCGTTTGCGACAATTGATCTTCCCTCAAGCCTCTNNCGTGGACGACGTGTGGAGCATTCATGCACGAGCCGAACAGGGAGCCGCTCTTCTGCTGTTTGATATTGCGGCCGGGAGAAGAACAGAACGGTTCGAATGGACCGGTCCGGGATTCGACGTTCTTCTCGAACTGCCGCAGCGTGGCGAGTGGGCGCAACAGGGAAGCCCGGTGGAGGAATGGGTTGCTTCTGATATGACGGGATCAACTTCCAATAGCTTGAACTACGGGTATCTAAATGAGTACCCCGCATTTTTGAATGCTATTGCCGGAAATGCGGAGAGGCCTTCAAATGATTTTCATTTTGCGCTGACCTTCATGCGATTGGTCGGAGCCATACTTGAATGTCGATCCGGTGATGTCAACAAGATCACCCCGGTGATCGCAACTCACCCGGCAAAGGACATTGTCTCCCGACGACGGATGATCGTGCGTAAGAACCGGCCCGATCGCCCGATTGTGAGCATTCTGCAAAGTCCGGCAACACAACCGAAATTCTTTTCCATTGGACAACTGACGCATTTGGGAAAGATATCAGACATACGATTGAACACCTCAGGCACGGCGCTTGAGCCGGGCATTGAAGATGCGGACGTGATCATCCTGGGATGGGATGCCCCGGAACTCTCCAGGGAGGACCTGGCAAGCGCGAAGTGCCTGAAACTCGGTGTTGTGCTCGGAGCGTCTGTCCGGCCTGCGCACCCCAATGATTTTCTTGCACGCGGAATCCTTCTATGCAATACTGCTGAATCGATTGCCCAAAGCGTTGCAGAACATTGTCTGATGCTCACACTCGCAGGGTTGAGGAAACTTACAACTGTTGACAGGGAGATGCACGAAGGGGGTTGGCCCCCTCTGGTGCGGCAAAAAATGTCGGTTCAGTCAGTCATCAAAACTGCAAAGAAGCTTCCCGGCGCACAACTGGCGAGGCCATTAGCCGTGCCCCTCCTGCGGCAGTTGCGTGCCCGGGGGCCGAAAACAAGGGGTGTAAACGGGGTAAGCCAATGGAATGACCTGCGCGGTCAGATTGTCGGGATTATAGGATGGGGAAATGTCGTGCAGCAATTCGCCTTTCTTCTCAGGCCGTTATACGGCACTCTTCTCGTGAACTCCTCTGTTGCCTCTGAAGCATCGTTGAGGCAGTTCAATGCCCGCACTGCGAGCATCGGTGAAATACTGAGCAGCTCTAAAGTAATATCCTCCAGCAGCGCTGTTTGTTTCAGGCGGGTCGGACAGCGAGCACTGACGATCGTCGAGAATTGGATCAACGGTAGGACCATCCCTGCGTTGGACGCGGGATGCATTGTACGCNNCAGCGGCGAATCCTCCCCGGCCACGACACTAGCATGAAAGGGAATCAAAGCATATGCAGCCACCAACACCAGCCGAAGACAGTCCTTCGTTTCCAAGGAAATTCATTCTTCACGGGCGTAGGCTCTTGGGGAGGGTTTACCATACCATCCGGCGTGCGATACGGCCAACGCGGTGGGAACAGCATATTGAACCAATCGTTCGTTGGGAGACACGGGAACTCGGCAAAGCTTNNGCTCTACGGCGGGTTGTATGACGATCCACATGAAAATCCACTTATCACTGTCACGATTGCGACGTACAATCGGGGGCGGCTGTTGCTGGAACGAGCGATTGCCTCGTTGCTCAAACAGACATACACCAATTTTGAAGTCGTGATTGTCGGCGATCATTGCACCGACGACACTGAGCATCTCCTGACGAAACTGAATGACCCTAGAATTCGATGGGTCAACCTGCCCGTCAGGGGGAGCTATCCGTTGGATGCCAAAGCCCATTGGCAGGTCGCGGGGACCGTTCCGATGAATGAGGCAAAAAGGCTGGCTCGGGGAAAATGGATCTCCCCTTTGGACGATGATGACGTTTACACGCATGATCATCTGGAAGTGCTCCTGCGAGAGGCGCAGGCGAAAAACCTGGAGATGGTATACGGGCTTGCGCGGAGAGAAGCGGAGCCTGGCCGGTGGGAAGACAAAGGAGGCCCCGCCAACGGGGGGTTTTCAATTCCAGGTGAAATGATTTTCAGGACGTATCTCCGCCTCTTTGCGAGCAAAACAGACGCCTACCTATTTGACATTCCATGGGACAAGCATCTGCGGTACAGGTTTCAGCGCGCAGGCATCCGAGAGGGGTTTCTGGATCGCGTGGTTGTGCTAAGTCCGATGAGGCCCGGACAGACGAAATTCGATTGGCGCGCGGAAGACAGATNNACAGATTGCTGTAGCAGCGGTTGCCGGATTGTCCGATGAAAATGGATCCACTAGACATTAACTTTGAGAAGAGAACCCAGAGTGGATATCGTCGTCCTTGCAAATCGATACAAAGTGCACCACTTCAGGAGCCTTGAGGCGCAACTAGCCGGGCGGTTTGAGTATGAAGAAACGCTCAATCCGGAAGCGATCCTTGCTCATCGGCCGGCCCTCGTGATTTGTTTTGACGAACACTATTGTGAACTCGCGAATCTGATCGCCACAGTGAAGGAGAATGGGGTCGCAACGTTACAGGTGATGGACGGTATTCTTGAATGGAGGAGAACGTGGGATTACGTCCGTGAAGGGCACCCCGTTGACGGCGTTGTCCTCCCTTTGAACCAGCCCGTGCTCTCCGACAAGATCGCGTGTTTGGGAAGACGTGACGCGAGGATCATGGAGTCATGGGGGAATTTCGGCAAATGCGAAATCNNCATCCCTGAGGTCCGTCCGATAGGGAGGAAGTTGAGAATCCTCGTCATGACAGCCAAAACACCCGGGTTCACAGAATCACAGGTTCGCATCACTACTGGTGCCCTGAGGGATCTCAAGAAGTACTTTGATCAACGCAATGATATAGATGTGGTCTGGCGGCTGACGGCGGATCTGGATCGCACTCTCGGCACTCACAATAACCTTGTCGACCTTGCGGGAACGGAACTGCATGAACTCCTCGAACAGGTCGATGCGGTGATCACGACGCCATCGACATCGATGCTCGAGTCCATGTTGCTCAATCGCCCGGTGGCCCTTCTCGATTATTTCAATATCCCCCATTATTTTGAAGCGGCGTGGTCCATCTCGTGTGAACAACAGATCCCACAAGTGGTGGAAGAGCTGCTCGAACCACCTCCTCACCGATTTGACTTTCAACAGTTCCTGCTCGAAGAACAATTGGCATGCAAAGCCGCGGCATCAGGGAGGCTCATCAGGTTGATTGAAGAGATGTTGAGAGCGAAGGAATCCTCCTCCAAACAGAAGGTCGAGTATCCTCTGAGAATCCTCAACGATCAGAATCTCTTCTTTAATTCGGAGCTGCCGCTTTCAGATTTGCAGCGATACTATC
Organism: Ignavibacteriota bacterium; assembly: GCA_003161755.1. The sequence continues at coordinate 3,719 of PMNP01000204.1, forward strand.
CTTCGTTTCCTGTTCCTTCAGATATGGCAATGAGGGAAAAGAGCGTGGAGTTGGCGGCTGCGCGAGGCACAATCCTGGTGCTTGGCCAGAAGGTGGAATTTTTGGTGAAGCGTCTTGAGAGCATTCCTGGCTATACGCTTCTCCGGAAGGTCAAGAAATTTGTGAGGGGTATCCGATGGTAGGGGAAGGCAGTCATCGATGAAAATCCTCGTGGCACATTTTCGTCCAGATATCGCCAGCGGAGCGGAGCTTGCCATCGGCGACATGGTTGATGCCCGCAGCAAGGGAATCGAGTACCTGATGTTGACGCCGGGCAAAGGGCGGCTGGCAGAATACTATCGTGAGCGCGGCCATGCTGTTTGGGCAAAAATGATCCAGACGAAGCGAAGGAAGTACCCGGGACTGCACTCATTTCAGTCACTGTTCTACGCGTCGAGATTCAGGAAGAGAGGCATCGACGCTATTCTCTGCAATACCTTCCCAGCCACCAGCAGGGTGGCACACGCGGCGCGTTGGGCTGGAATCCCCTATGCGATGTACGTCCGTGAGTATATCTCGAAAAGTAGCAACCAGCGAACAATTCTTGCAGGCGCGGATTCCGTGTTTGCGGTGTCGGCAGACGTCGCCCGGCATTTGGCCGACATGGTAGAACCAAATCGGCTTGTGATCGCACGAGATCATATCGAATCGGACCCAATCAGGAAACGCTTGGCCGAGCACGTTCGGAGCGGGAGGCATGCCCTTCCACACGAATCATCTGTCCCGGTAGTTGGATTCATTGGGCGCATTACGAGGTACAAACAACCTGACCTTTTCCTGAAAGCCATCCCTCTCGTTCTCGCTGCACGTCCTGAGACGCGCTTTGTAATTGTGGGGAAGGCCATTCAACAAGAAGAACAGTTTGAAAAGCACTTGAAGTACCTTGCCCGACAATTGTGTGTGGCCGACAAGGTGGCGTTTCTCGGTCAGCGGGACGATGCGTTGGAAATACTCTCCGAGCTACGCGTTTGTTGCATAACATCCGATAGAGNNATGCTCGTCGACGGGAAGACGGGATTACTCTTCTCTCCTGTGCGGGCCGATTCCCCCACGTTGCTTGCGGAAAAAATTCTCAAGGTTCTTGGGGACGAGTCGCTCGCTTCGCAGATGACAATGGACGCCCACAAGGGGATTATGCTTGGCGCGGGCAGCCAGGCTCCGGTTCGACATCTTGAACACCTTCTCGGCGAAATGGTGAGGTATTCGAGGGGTGGCATGCTTCCGACAGCGGATATCAAATCATGATGGCACGACCCCGATATCGTGCAAGAGTGCGCAAAACCTTCATACGAAGGTGGAGCCGCATGCTCTTCCTGCTGCTGGCGCAATGCCCCAGGAAGCGAATGGAGTGGAGACCTGTCCGCAAGGTTCTCATTGTCCGATTCGGAACCCTCGGCGAATNNCTCCTCGTCTTTCCAATCCTGAAGTCATTGAAGGAGAGGCTTCCGGGAGTGCACGTTGAAGTGCTGACAGGAGCCCTGCCTTTATGGATTATGTGCCCATACGTTGACAGGGTTGTTCCATTTCGGTTCATGAGTTCCTTGATTACCGCCCTCATCAGGTTCAGATCTTACGACGTTGTGATCGATACTGAACCTTTTGGTGACTATTCAGCGGTGCTGTCCCGACTCTTCGGCAAAACTTGTGTTGGATTTCGCACCGGTGGCCGTGAACGACTTTACGATTACTCTGTGCCTTTCAACGATCAACAATACGAAGTCCAAACATTCTTGGATCTCTTGCAGCCGATATGCGGTCCCATCAGGTTTGATGAACTCATCGCACCCATGGTAGACCCTTCTCTGGAGGNNCCCGGACTTCTTTCGACCGATGGTGCGAGAATTGCCGTCAATCTCGGGAGCAGCCATGGCGCTCCTCAACGCCTGTGGCCTCTCGATCGGTTTGCGGAACTTCTCATGAGAATTTCCCGCAATCACCGCTGCCAGTTCATTTTTGTCGGGCTGCAATTGGAACGGGAGTTGGCTCGGCAGATTGGTCCTCTGTTGACCGGAGTCGACTTCCGGGATTGCACAGGATCGCTCTCTCTCCGTGAACTCTGTCACCTCTTAAAGAAGGCAGACTGCTTGATATCAGCAGATACGGGGACAATGCATCTTGGTGCCGCTTTGGGGATCCCGGTCTTTTCGTTCTTTGGCCCAAATCTTCCGATTCGATTTGCGCCGCGCAATCGAGGGAGTGTTTTTTTTTATCATCCTACGCCGTCTTCTCCTTGTATCAATGTTCATCTTCCAGCTCCGTCTACGGCCTGCCAGTGCAATGGGGAGTGCGTCCGATCCATCGGTGTGGAGGNNTCGAGGGTTATATTGCTTCAGCATCTAGGTAGAGACGCGAACAGAGGGAAGATATTGAAAACTTGTTCTGGGCGATAGATAAGTCAAGTCCTAATGGGAGGTGTCGGATGGTAACACGGCATACTGTCTCCGAACCACTGTTCGATGACCCATTGTCAGTTGTGGCCCGNNTCTGGACTTTTCTCGCCGTGGATATTGCATTCCTTCTTATCCTTGGGCGCCATAAGCAGCTACTCTGTCTGTTGATATCGGTAGTCCCGCTGATCAATCTCCTGCGTGAGATCTCTTTTTATAATACCGTTTCGATCATATTCGGCCTGGCTATCGTCGTGGCCTATCTTGCGGATCCAAAGAGAATCGTTGAAATTGTCCACAGGGCGCCCATGGTTGCAGGGCTGGTGGTGTTCGTCATCATTTACTATCTCGTGGGCATCGCCTTCACCTTCGACTACACGACGAATCTCAGGATGTTCGAATTGGTTTTCTCCGCCTTAGCGGTCCTTATCATCGGGCGAAACAAACAGATGCTTGGTTTTGCACTTCTCGGCCTCTTCGTGACGAGTGTCGCCGTCGGAGCTGCGATGCTACCGCACATTGCCACAATTGCTGACCATCGTCTTGGGATGATCAAACTGGAAGGGTACGTTCTCGGCAATCCCGGACAGCTCGGATCACAAATGGCGCTGTCGGTGCTTGTCCTTGCCGTTGACGGTGGAAAGTGGATCAATCTCAAGAACAAGGGGATCATGAGGATTGTGATGATCGTTCCGGCGATAATGCTCCTGGCGCTGTCGACGTCGAGAACTTCGTGGCTGATTGTGGTGACTGGTTTGCTCATCCTTTTGCTTTTTGGATCAGGCGCCCGGCTTAAGATTCTGATGTTCCTCGGGTTTGGCGTTATCGCCCTGGAGTTAATCAGCCTGACACCGTATGGAGAAGGTTATCAGCAGGGAGTGAACCGCACGTTTGGGGAGGGGAGGAATGCTTCACGGAGGACCAACGGACGGAGCGATATGTGGATGGTTGGTTATAGGGCCTTCAGGAATTCGATTGGTTCTGCCATCCATGGAACAGGACCCGGGACCGGCTCGCGTACGTACTCACGAATTTCAGTTTTAGATCCAAATGTCGAATATGATGTCGGAGGGACTCCGGCCCTTCATTCGCTCTACGTCCAACTTGCCGTGGAAACCGGTTCGCTCGGACTCCTGCNNACCTGATTTTGTTCCCCTACTCTGTTTTTTTGGATACACGATCATTATTGCAACCTCGTCGGGGACCGATACAGTTTCGGGTATCTTTCTCGGCATAGCCCTCCTTGGGGGGATGCATGGCCCATACAGTTTTGAGACCGGCAAGAACTCGCAGAGCCGTTCGCAAGACGTGGGTGCCGTCGGATCTGTGGCGGCCGGATCGTCTAGCGCATGAACGAGGAGCAGAAATTGAATGGCAGCATGACAAAGACTCTCACGTGACGTCTAATAACCTGGAGGAGATATCGTGCTCGAAGTTACTATGAAGACCATTCTCGCCATTGCGCCGCACGTCGACGACGTTGAATTGGGAGTCGGTGCTAACATCCACCGACTATCCAAATCCAATACGGTCTACTACGTTGCGCTTTCTTTACCGCCTTTGGTTCAAAAGGATGTGTTCATGCAGGAATTCGGAGAGAGCACCAAGCATTTGGGGATCCGTCCTGATCGCATTATCCTGAGGGACTACGATCCTCGTAATCTTTTTGATGCGCGCAGCGAGATCCTTCAGTTGTTTTTCGATCTCAACAAACAGCTCAAGCCGGATGTGGTATTCATTCCCAACAGCAAGGATATTCATCAGTCGCATGAAGTGGTCTTCGCTGAAGCCCGTAGGGCGTTCAAATGGGGGACAATCCTCGGATATGAACTTCCTTGGAACAGCATGGAATTTCCTATGGACGTGTTTCTCACGGTGTCGAAGGAGGATGTTGACGCGAAGATCGCGGCAATCAACGCCTACAAGACCCAAAAGAACCGGATGTTCTTTTCCAATGACATCGTAGGTGACCTGGCGCGCGTCCGTGGAAAGCAGATCGGGAGACCATACGCAGAGTGTTTCGAGCTCATCCGGATGATTATCTGAGGAGAATTGAGAGCAATGGAAACGACGCTCAACATTTTAACTGCAAGGGAGGCCGGCAGTGGAGAAGACACCCGCGGTTGACGTTCATTCGTTAGTGAATATCCGCCTTTCCGCGGCGGGGTTCACTGTGTCCAGCCTGACGGAATCAGTGATGGTAAGCCGGTTGGATGAGGTAATGGACTTTGTGAACTCCATCCGTGGGGAATATGGCAATGCCTATGGTTGGAAACCGGAGCCAAGGGAATACTTTCTTAACGGTCTGAACAGAAAGTGGGAGTTTTCCTATCTGATCGAGGAGATCTCATCGAAGAAGATCTCGTTTGTCGGACTCTGTTCGGTCTACGACAATCTCCTTCACCTGCATTGTGCGTATGCAGCCCGTGGCCAACGGCGGATTGGTCTGGGGCGCTTTTTCAATTTGAAGGTCTGTCAGGTCGGGATTGACAAAGGATTCTCGGAGATTGAAGGCTTCTGGCCGAAACACAACAGTGGTTCCCTCATTCTTTTCCTGAGGATGGGGTACCAGATCGAGGATCTGCGCAAAGCGGGAACACAGTTGTTGCTGAGCGCAAACCTCNNCTGAGTGATGTGGACGCAAATACGCCACAAAGGTGACGAAAGGCAGGAACATCGAACATGATCGTCGGCATTCACCAGCCTCATCTCTTACCATGGCTAGGATATTTCAACAAAGTTCTTCGGAGTGATGTCTTTATCTGGCTTCACTCGGTCCAGTATAGGAAGAACTATTATCAGAACAGGACCCGGATAAAGAACATCAACGAACAACCACTATGGCTTACACTTCCCGTGCACGCCAGCTTTGGGATGTTGATCGATGAAGTGACAATCGCCGAACCACGATGGCGCGACAAAATCCAAAAGACCGTAGAGCAGTGTTACCGAAAGGCGCCGTATTTCAAAAATTGTTGGCCTCCCTTNNTGACCAACTTCACGATGCGAACTACAGGCTCTTTGTTGCGGTACTCATGCTGCTTGGTGCCGGTTCAATAAGGATAGAACAGGCGGGAAGTATCGGTGGAGATTCGGAGGATCCTACGCTTCGACTTGTGAACTTGTGCCGGACGGTGGGAGCAACGACATATATTGCGGGGAAGGGAGGGCATAACTACCTTCGAACTTCGGAATTTGAATCGGCGAACATCCGGGTAATCTGGCAGGAGTTTGACCCTGCTCGCACAGTGTATCCCCAACTGGGCGCAACGTTTGTCCCGGGGTTGTCGGTCATTGATGCGCTCTTTAACCTCGGTGGCGAACGAACCCGTGAAGTGATACTCTCTGCTTGGGAGCCATCATGAGCAATGAGCGGCATGAGCATCTTGACGCCCCTTTTCAAATGTCCCTGGGAGTGATTGGCGCTCCACCGCACTGGACTGGTGCGGATGGACAGGCCTGGTCTTATGAGCCATATGTGCGTGAGATGCGTATCTGGTGCGCCCTTTTTCGTGATGTCACGATCTTGTGTCCCGAGGGGGAGGGTGAAATGTCCGGAAATCTCGCGCCTTACCAGCGAGAGAACGTCACGTTAAGGAGAATCCAATATTCCCTAGACCGCGGGCATGAAGGAAGGCGGAAACGGGTCGTGCAGATATTCGGCATGGTCAGAGAGGCCCGTTCAGCAATTCTCGATACCGACTTTGTTCTCTTGCGAGGGTACGGTCATTTCAGTCTGATCGGGGCCTGCTGGGTGAGACTATTGAGAAGGGCGAGCATTACGAAATGTGCAGGGGAAAATGGAGCGTTCAAGGGGGAGAGAATTCCCTCCCGCTTGGATCGCAGGCTTCAAAATGTTCGGAGTGATCGGAATGCCATACTTGTGTACGGACCTGCGAAGGGGCCAAATCAGGTGAGTTTTATTCCGGCCCTTATGACAGAACAAGAATTGGCAAGTGCGCGCGATTTCTCGGCAGTGAGGGAGTGGGTCCCTCCATGGCACATACTCTGCGTTGGCCGCCTGGAACCGCAAAAGGAATTTTCGCTGGCCTTGAAAGGTCTTGGAGAACTCCTTCGCCTGCGTCCCGACATACCTTGGAATTTCACCATGGCTGGCGATGGAACATCGCGTCAGCAACTGGAAGATCTTGCGCGTGCGGAGGGGATTGCCGAACGGACGGTTTTCACTGGGGCTCTTTCCTTCGACAAGGTCCAGCACCTGTATGGCGCAGCTCATCTAGTCATCATGCCAGGCACAAAGGAAGGTTGGCCGAAGATCATCGCCGAAGCCTGGGCTCATGGTGCCATCCCCGTTGCCGCCTCGGCGGGAATTGTCCCCTATATCCTCCAGGAACCTGAGTCAGGGGTTGTCTTCGCACCTGAGGCGGGAATGCTTGCAGAAGCTCTTTCAAGACTACTGGATAATACCGCACAAATGAAGGTGATGTCCTCCAGCCTCTATCGCCGAGCAGGGGAGCTGTCACTGGAGCAATTCAAACGAAAGGTCATGGAGGTTCTTTGCACGAGGTTTCACCTTNNCAGAAGCAGTGTGGCGCTTGACGACTAAGTGTTCTTTATCGGCGCCGATGCAACGATCTGCTGTCTTTGTTGTTCGTGCCGGCAGAGAACGGTCGGAAAATTTATTTCGAGGGGAAGCATGAGCCGCTGTGGTATCCTGCAAATATCCGATACTCTTGATGCGGCGGGATTGGAGCGGGTCGCAGTAAACATTGCCAATGGGCTGCCGGAGTCAATGTTTGAGAGTCATTTTTGTACAACCCGATCAGAGGGCCCGCTCTCGTTGCTTCTGCACCCCCGAGTGGGAAGGCTTAGCCTGAAGAGAACAAAGTCCATCGATGTTGTGGCGGTCTGGGAGCTCGTGAAATACATTCGCAAACATGACATAAGGATACTCCACGCTCACGGCACGGGTGTCTTTATGGCCGTCCAGGCATCACTGTTTCCACCATTTCCTCCGATCCTCTGGCACAACCATTATGGCCGTTTCGCTGAGGGAAAAGCACCCGACGCTATGCAGCGATTGGCTTCCTTTCGAATGGCAGGTGTTGTCGCCGTGAGTGAACGACTGGCTGAGTGGTCGCGAAGCCGATTGCACGTGCCGGCTTCGCGCATCTGGTACCTCCCCAACTTCGTTTCAGGAGTCGCCGCTACAGCGGAAGACCTTTCTCTTCCTGGCGATCCAAATCAAAGAATCGTCTGTGTCGCAAATCTCGTTCCCGAAAAAGATCACCTTGGGCTCATTGCGTCCATGCAATTGGTTGTCGCCAAGATCCCAGGAGCTCATCTTCTTCTTGTTGGAAACGCCAATAACAAGTCGTGTCACGCCTCCATCGTACGTCGGATTTCTGAATTACATCTTGAGAGCAACATAACTTGGCTTGGAAGACGAACGGACGTTCCCGACATACTTCGACACTGCGCGGTGGGAGTCCTCTCATCGTGGTCTGAAGGATTCCCTATGGTGCTATTGGAATACGGAAACGCCGCGTTGCCGGTGGTGTCAACGAGTATCGGACAATGCCCGGAGATTCTGGATCACGGACTGGCTGGCATGCTCGTTCCAGCCAGGTCACCGGAAGCAATGGCAGATTCCATACTTACACTTCTTCGATCTTCCTCCACTCGCAGTATGCTGGGGGATGCCCTCAAGAGGCGCGTCGAAGCGCTCTACAGTGAAACGCGTGCCATGCAGGTTCTAGCAGGCATTTATCAAAGCCTCTTGGATACTGATGGCAAGGATGGTCAATTGTGAAGGCTCCTCTTCTTATCGTGGGCAATTTTCTTTCTGCGACCCGCGGCATTCGATCAGTGTGTGAGGAGCTGACCGATCGGTTGAGAGTTTGTGGATGGACTATTGTAACAACTTCTTCAAGACGAACCCGAGTTGGTCGATTGTTCGACATGACATGGACGGTGGTCCGGAAGCATAGTCGTTTCGCTATTGCCCATGTTGAAGTGTATAGCGGCCCATCATTTATTTGGGCTGAATGTGTCTGTCAACTCCTGAGCATCTTCCGCAAGCCGTTCGTTCTCACGCTGCACGGAGGAGGGCTTCCCGACTTCGGGCGGAGGTGGCCGTGCAGGGTCTCTCGTTTGTTACGTCAGGCATCTGTAGTAACCGTTCCGTCGGGATTTCTGGGCGATCGAATGTCGCGGCATCGTGCGGATCTTCCGCTAGTGCGCAACGGCCTTGATCTGGAGGCATATTCCTACAGGCTCAGATCTTCACCGACCGCAAAGTTGGTATGGGTCAGGGCGTTTCACTTCATGTACAATCCGCTTCTCGCTGTGCGTGTTGTCGAACTCTTGAGACACCGTTTTCCCGATGTGCATCTTTCCATGGTAGGGCCTGACAAAGGCGATGGTTCGTTCAAGGCAACCCAGGAGGAGGTGAGGCGGTTTGGTCTTCAATCACATGTGAACCTTGCCGGTCAGATTAAAAAGGCGGACATTCCATCGGTCTTGGCATTGGAGGACATCTTTCTCAACACGACTAATGTTGACAACGCACCGGTATCGGTCGTGGAAGCGATGGCATGCGGATGTTGTGTTGTCAGCACAAATGCCGGTGGGATCCCGTACCTTTTGTCGGACGGTGAAGATGCTCTCCTTGTTCCGCCTGAGAATGCAGGGTCGATGGCGGATGCGGTTGCCCGAATCATGGATGGGGGGGGGATTGCAGCTCGAATGTCACGGAATGCTCGTGCAAAGGCTGCACAGCACGATTGGAAATCCCTCATTCCTGTGTGGGAGAGTATTTACCATGAAGTCGCAGCGGATTCTCCAATCCGCCTGAAATGATCTTTGTTGATTCCTGATCGAGGGTAGATGATTCTGCGCCATGGTTTTTTCCGACATTCTTCGAAGCCAGAGAGTATTCGATGACCTATTCGAACCGATGGTTAAACCGTGCGATAACTGCGATCATGGCAAGACCGCGGATGTTTCGGATCATTGAACAAATCTATTCTGCCCGCTTTTCGGTTTGGGCTCAGAATCTCGCTATCTCAGCCTATGGGACGTATTGGAAGATGATGAGGCTTGGCGGCAAGTACCAGGACCACGTAAAGGGCTTCCGCGAACGGGACCGATGGTCCAAGGAGCAGATGGACCATTACACCCAAACGGCACTTCGCAAAGTGTTGCTTCATGCTTTTGATTCCGTGCCGTTCTATAGGGACTCCTGGCAAAAGATCGGCATTAGACGATCGGAACTTGAGCAGTTCACCTATGACGATCTGAATAGATTGCCTATTACCAGGAAGCTTGATCTGCGCACCTCATCCGAGCAGTTTATCGCAATTGATGTGGCATCGCGCGAAAAGATTTTTCGCTACAATACCAGTGGCAGCACCGGTACACCGATTGCAATTGCCATTACAAAAGAGGACCATCGTCGGGCGTTGGCAGCAAGAGAGGCCCGATCGTTCGGCTGGGCTGGAGCAAGTATCCAGATGAAACGATCCATGATCGGCGGAAGACAAATTATCCCCAGGATGTTCTCTGTTCCTCCATTTCACAGATTGAACTGGTCTGAGCAACAGATTTACTTTCCCGCGTATCATATTTCGCCCGACCATGTCATGGATTTCGTTAGTGGCTTGAATGAATTTCGACCAGAGGTCCTGACGGGATATTCTTATTCGCACTTTATTCTCGCCAAGATGATGCTCGACCATAAAGTTACGCTGGATTTTGAGCCAGTAGCAGCAATTCTGGGAAGCGAGAAGCTGACTCCCGAAATGAAACAAGTGATTGGAGAATCCTTCCGTACCAGGGCGTACGAAGAGTATGGATGCGTAGAGAATTGCATCCTTGCCACCGAGTGCGAGCATGGAAGTCTGCATCTACACTCGGACTTCGGGTTGGCCGAGATCCTCGATGCAGAGGGGNNAGGGCCGGATTGTGTGTACGTCTCTCACAAGAGAAGCACAGCCCCTTATACGGTATGAGATCGGTGATTTGGGCATATTTTCCGAAAAGCAATGCCCTTGCGGCAGAGATCAGTTGCCAGTTCTCAAGGAAATCACTGGCAGAATTGAAGATATGATAACCGGAAAAGACGGAAGTGAGATGGTGCGATTTGTAGGACTCTTTTATGGGTTGGACNNGTGTCATTGAAGGACAGGTCGTTCAAGAGGATGTCGAGAAATTCACCATCAATGTTGTTGCAGGCAAGGGATTTGGACAAACAGAACGTGAGACGATCCTGAAGAGGTTTGCAAATGATCGCCTCGGTCCCGTCTCTGTTTCAATCGACATTGTTCGGGAAATCCCGAGAACGGAAAGGGGTAAATTCCGTCTCATTCACAACAAGATACCGAAGGACCGCCGCGAAGCCCTCAGGCGCGCCCACGAACTCAGAAGAAGGGGAAAATAATTGTCTGACTGCTTGGGGGCACCCCGTTGTGTCGTATGATTGTTCCGAAGCCAATAGCTCGAAACGTCGACTTTGTTTCATTTTACGCGTGTCAAGGCACAGGTGCACGATGAAGATTCTCATGTTTTATCAGTATTTCACAATTCCGCAAGGATCGTACAGCACGCGAGTGTACGAGTTCACCCGCCGTTGGGTGAAGGCTGGAGACGAAGTCACGGTTATTACCTCAGTCTATGATAAGTCGGGTATAACACCCAGCGGCTTCCTGCACCGATTTACCGTGGAAGGTGTTGACGTTCGCATGATCAACATAGGACTCTCGAACAAGCACGGGTTCTTGGTAAGGGTTCTCACATTCCTCGCGTATGCATTGATAGCGTCGTGGTATGCTCTTACATTTCCAGCCGATGTGGTCATATCCTCATCCGGACCATTGACGGTGGGAATTCCCGGGCTTATTTCACGACATGTTCGAGGTATCCCGTTCGTGTTTGAAGTGCGCGACCTCTGGCCTGAAGGAGCGATACAACTGGGAATCCTTCGCAATCCCATCGTGATCCGATTGGCGCGATGGCTCGAACGAAGATGCTACCTCGGGGCATCGATGGTTGTTGCCCTTTCTGACGGTATGGCACAATGGATAAAAACCACGTATTCCATTCCCCAGGTCGCGGTCATTACAAATGCTTCGGACAATGAACTTGTTGCTGAAGCCCGGAAGAATATTGTTCTCCCACCATGGACAAAGGGAAAAGAGCTTGTCCTCTATACGGGTTCCATTGGGCTGATCGATGACTGTGCGCAAATACTCGATATTGCGCACCTGTTCCAATTACGGGGTGAGGAAAACGTAGAATTCGTCGTGGTTGGAGAAGGAAAAGAGAGGGCTGAACTTGAACAGCGGTCCATGGAGATGCATCTGCGCCATGTGCGTTTCCTTGGATCCAAACCAAAAATCGAAGTCATGCAGTGGCTGCTTTCGGCTCGTTGTGCCCTCTTCACGGTGAAAGATGTTGAGTTCCTTTCCACCGCATCTCCAAACAAGTTGTTTGATGCATTTGCTGCGGGCGTCCCAGTTGTGCAGACGACTCAGGGTTGGATTAAGGANNTCGCGAAGACTGCGGCATTACCGTGAACCCGGGCGACGTCGAAGCAATGAGTGTCGCAGCCCAAACCCTAATCCATAATCCCGAAGTTCGTAAAAGAAAAGCAGCTCATGCTTTGAAGCTTGCGATGGAAAAATTCGACCGGACATTGCTTGCTCAACGGTACAGGGAAATCCTGTTGAGGGCCATACAAGGGAAGAAATCGGGAGGTATTCCAGAGACCGCCTCAGCAACAATGCCCAAAGACAAGAAGGCAAACCATCTTAAGATCCCTGAGGAGTGCTGATGCTCCTGACTGCAATCGTCCTTCTCACAGCGTTTGTCGTTTCCTGGATGGGCACAAAAGCCCTTATACCGTTGCTTGTCAAGCGTGGCCNNTCATTGGAGCGCTGTTGGTGGCCGCCACGGGTTTTGTCGATGATTGGTCTGGTGGGCTCTCTGTCTCATTAAGGTTTCTTGTACAAACATTTGCCGCAGGGATCGTTGTATTTCAAACAGGACCTGCTGAACATATCCCCTTGCCTGCTCCGCTTGACGTACCACTGGGTGTGTTTGCCGTGCCAGTAACCATGCTCTGGATTGTGGGAGTTATCAATATCTATAATTTTCTCGATGGGANNGGCAGGTCCAATCCTCCGCGAACAGGGTGTCTTTGTGATGTCGATTGCCCTTTGGTTCTTTCTTGCCGATGGAGTCTTCACATTGATTCGACGGCTAATCGCCCATGAGAAAATTTGGGAAGCCCATCGATCACACTTGTACCAACGGCTCGCCGCATCCGGGTACCGGCATGACCATGTCGTGGCGG
>PMNP01000254.1 GCA_003161755.1 Ignavibacteriota bacterium
GGGGCATTTTTATTTTCGGCAAAATGTCCGTTTTCGGCTTCAGCGGGAAATAAATGGTATGGGGAGGAATCCCATTAAAGGGACCTTAAAAGGCGACTACGCAACAAGACAGTCATGCAATTGATCATCATTACGCTAGTGTTATGGGAAAACGCACACGGTTTCGTATATTAGTGTGTGGCGCCCCAAGTCCGTACTGCGGAGAAAATTGTGAAACGAGACCGGATCTACCTTGACTCCTCTTATTGGAGGATACCATGACCCCGAATTTGCCACGGAGTCAGCGAGGGTGATTGAGTACCTTCGGACTGGTCGCGTAACTCTGCTTCTCAGCGAGGTGGTAGTTCAGGAGATTCTCAAGACGCCAGTCCGGGTGCAGGAAGTTCTCTTTTCCATCGCAACGGAAAATGTCGAGCGCATTGAATTGAGCCCTGAAATTTNNGAGATGCCTACCTTGCTGCAGACATTGTTGCCAAACGCTGGATTGATGATGCAACTCATGTTGCTGCTGCGACCGTTGCCCGGGCCGACGCAATCGTGTCGTGGAACTTCAGTCACATTGTGCGATTGGACAAAATGCGGGCCTACAATCACGTGAATCTCTCCAATGGATATGGGATTCTGACGATCATTACACCGAAAGAGGTGCGGTATGACGAGCCAAGTGAAGAAAGAGTTTGATTGCCTCGAGATGAAACGGGATGCCCAGGCTCGCATCTTCGAGGAGATCCAAGACATGTCTGCTCAGGAGCAGATCGAGTACTTCCGACACGCAATACATTCAAGCCGATTTCGAGAGTGGTGGGAGCGAGCCGGTAAACCCTCAGGAGGGGAGATCAAGCAGGCATCGTGAAGAAGACCCGTTGCCCTGCGCCGCACGGTGGGGGCATCAGATGAGACTGTGGAGTATTCATCCATGTTATCTTGACTCCATTGGGCTCGTCGCTCTCTGGAGAGAAGCCCTGCTCGCCAGGAAGGTTCTCCGGGGACAAACGAGAGGATATCGTAATCATCCTCAACTTGACAGGTTTAACTCTCAGGAATTTCCTGTCAGATCCATCAACAGCTATCTCAGGTCGGTTTGGCAAGAATCGGCAAGCAGGGGATTTTCTTTCGATAAGCACAAGTTAGGCAGCACCCGCAACGTGCATCAGATTCCCGTCACCGATGGACAACTCAAATTCGAACTCCGACATCTGCGACGGAAGCTGAGGATGCGGAATCGGAAGCACCTGGCCTCTGTAGCCAAAGTTCGGACTCCCATTCCGCATCCGTTATTCAAACGTCGCAAGGGGCCAGTTGAGGATTGGGAACGGCGCTGACTTCGCCTCACAACTGTCGCCATGTCACTCACATCATTTTGTAAGGCAAACTCGAATCTCAATGTGGCACAACATAGAGAGTTTGTTCCATGCCCGCCTCTTTTATGTCAAGAAAAGAAGGCGCATTGTGGCTGGCATTGAGTGGTGGCTAAGCGTTAGTGGCAATTGCACACAGTAAAGTGAATACCAATTACCATCATCGGGACAAAGGCAATGAGTAAGCGAGGGGAAAAGCTAGGCAAGGAGCTCGGTGCTTTCTTAAAGCAGTACGCGAGAAAGGCGTACAAGAATATCGATCCCAATGATCGACGTTATGATCACACGATTGAGCGACTTGTAAAACGACTAAAGCCCGAAGAACTTGATAGGCTCATGCGGGAAGATTTGGAGGATAAACAGAACTCGTAGCGTAGTTGTCATGGAAACATGCAAATGTGCAAACGTCGCATAGCAACGCCATAGCACTTCGCTCGATTCATTTGCTGAGGCTTTNNACAACCGGCTAAAGCTGACATCAGAACGTAAAAAATGCCCCAACAGCTGGGGCATTTCTCATATCAACCACGCGTATGGAGAATATATACTCAATCCCGACAGCAACGGGCTCAAGCTATTGAGATCGACCCTGCAATACTGGTTGGGTCGGAGGAACGATTGGCTTCGAGATCAAATGACCATACTGGCGCCAGCCAACACCAACAATCCTATCCCCTCAGTATATCCATTCCCTTTACGGTGATAATAAACCCTTTGACCTCCTCGCCGGTCCGCAGTCCGGTGGCCACAACTTCAGCCCAGACCCGGCTGCCATCCCCGCGGCTTAATCGCACAACGACCTTCTGGGGCTTGGAAGGATCCTGAAGGATTTTCTTGAGCGATTGTTGGAGATGGGGGAAATCTTCGCGTGTCACAAAGCGCGTGCAACTCTCCCCGATGAGTCCCGCCCGGTCCATGCCCAGCAATTCCGCGATGCAGTGGCTGGCAGCCTGGATCGTTCCTCCCGCATCAACCATCACCGATGCCTCGGTGCCGATTTCAACAACACTTCGCAAAAGGTCGATTGTTTCCCTCAACCCATCTTCCGCTTTCACACGATCGGTAATGTCTTTTGCATGGACGAGTCGTGCTGTCATGCCGTCGTAGGGAATGTCGTGAGTGAAAATCTCCGCCTGCAAAAATGTCCCGTCCTTCCGAAGATGTCTCCAGATCCCGGCATTTCTGTTGATCGCAGGCCCTGTCCGCACCCTCGCCCTCACCTGTTCATGCTCATCTTCTGAGTGAAACTTGAGGATTGACATGGAGAGGAATTCGTCCCGGGAGTACCCGTATTGCGCTTCTGTTGCGGCGTTGACATCGAGGAAACGAAGATCCTTCAAATCGTAGACGAACATCGGTTGAGGATTTGCCTCGAAGAGTTGCCTGTACTTTCCCTCCGACTCGNNGCCTCCTGTGTCTTTTTGCGCTCCGTAATATCCATTCCGTACATGTTGACATATTTGCGATTCTCAATGGGGACGATGAAAAATGAAAACACCAGCGGATCGTGTTCGAGCTCTACCGTTTGAGGTGATTTGGTGCTGAGTGCCTTTTTCGCACCGTTCAGCAATGCCTCGGGATACCCGCCAGTTTCCGAAATCCTCCATTGTTCAATCAATGCGTTCGAGGCCGGGTTTGCATATAACAGCAGCCCATCACCCCGGATGCGCATCACAGGGGCGGGATTCTCCTCAGGAAAACGGGCAAGATCGGCGATGCGTTGTAGCGTCTGCTCGGAATCCGTTAACTCTGAGATGGACAGCAACACTCTCGTCAGTCCGTCCTTCGATCCCGGCTCTACGGAAAGCCGGATCGCAGTCATACTTTCCGTGCCGTCAAGAGTGGAAAGGACAAGATGACGCTCCGCCTTTTGATTTCCTCGATCGAGCAAGAGAAGCATCTGGTAGAAATCTCCAAGACTGTCTTTCGCCAGATACGAAGAGAGCGTCTGGGGCATGTCCTCTTTCGATGTTCCCCCGAAGAACCGTACAAGGGCGTGATTCATGTCGACGATGGAAATCCGGGACGCCCAACCGCAATCGCTGTCGGAGTGGGGAAGATGTTTCTCGCTAGCGCTTGCGGACCGAAGTTGTTGTCCAATGGCGCTGCAATCAAGCAGCAACACCGGGTCGGGAAGAGATTCGAGGAGCGCGCTGTAGCGGTTGGGCATGTTGTGGATCAGTGGTTCGATGGAACAGGAGCGCAGTTCATTCGATCCTTCGCTCCAACGGCGAAAACACCGAATGCTGCTGGAAAAAGCCTCTGGATGCGGGCGATGGGTTGGGCCGGAATGCGCGCAGGTATGGCAGTTGCAAGGAAGTCACCAACATCGTTTGGAGTGCCAAAGAGAGTGCTGGAAGTATAGACCAAAAAATTAAGGCGTGCAATAGGGGAAAAACCTGAGGAAAAACTAGGGTATTTGCTCTAGAATAGGTGGAAAAACCTCATGGATGACTGAAATGCTAATGTGGACGTTCTCCGCCTTCGTCGGCAATCAGTCTGTAGCCAATCCCCGATTCGGTGACAATGATCTTGGGGTTTGCAGGATCCTCTTCGAGTTTCTTGCGTAACTGAGAAACGTACACGCGGGTGTACTGGGTCTCGTCGGCAAACGTCTGTCCCCAAACCTTCTCAAGAATGAATTGGTGAGTAAGAAGACGCCCTGCGTTTTGAACAAAAAGCGCAAGGAGGGCATGCTCCTTTTCCGTGAGCTTGACGGCGACACCGTTTTTCTTCACGGTCATCGATCGAAGGTCGACAAAGAGGCCGCCTGACACGAACGGTGCTTCAGGCGTTGGTGTCTGTCGGTGGCGCATGGCGTTCCTGAGACGGGCAAGCAGCTCGCCTGGGCGGAACGGTTTGATGAGATAATCCTCGGCCCCCGCATCAAGGCAGGCAATGATATCCTGTTCGCTGCTTCGCACGGAGAGGATGATTACCGGGACATTTGACCATTCACGGAATCGTTTGAGGACCGTCACACCGTCAGCATCGGGGAGCCCAAGATCCAGCAGCACACAGTCCGGATGGTCCATCGCCGCATGAGAGACGCCGGACTCTGCCGTTTCAGCGTAATGCACTTCATATCCGTTCGCCTCGAGCGTTACCCTGATAAGTCGCTGGATTTGCACTTCGTCATCGATGATCAAGACCGAAGGTTTTGAAGTCATGCTCGCCCTTTCTGCAAAGGTTCTTCCTGGAATGGAATCCGAATGATGAATCGGGCACCCCCTTCGGGATCGTTGGCGGCTATGATGGTGCCATGATGTGCCTCGACAAAACCCTTGACGATGGAGAGACCAAGCCCGGTTCCCCCAGCTTTGGTTCCGGGCACTCTGTAGAATTTTTCGAAGATGTTCTTCTCCTCACCTTCAGGCAATCCAACCCCTCGATCAATGACTTCCAGAACGCATTCTCCCTGCTGAACCCGGCCCCTGATGAGAATCGGCGTGTCAGGTGGTGTATAGAAGATGGCGTTGTATACAAGATTGTTCAACACCTGTTCCATCAAACCGAAGTCCATTCGGATCAGAGGCATATCCTGGGGGATATCAACCGTGACGGGATGATGGCCGATATCCTGTGACAAGCGCCGAAGGGCCGATTGGACGAGGTCATTCAGATCACACCAATCCAATTTTGGTCTGATGAGGCCCGACTCGATGCGGGTCATATCGAGCAGATTTCCCACCAGTCTGTTGAGCCGGAGGGCCGCCGTATGGATTTCTTCGATCAATGATCCGCGTGTTGTGGAATCGGTAAGTATCGTTTCGTCCTGGAGTCCCTCGCTCGCGCCGAGGATTGCCGAGAGGGGCGTCCGCATCTCGTGGGAAATGGAGTTGAACAGTGTCTGATAGAGCCGCTCGGATTGTTCCACCGCGATGGAGCGCTTGNNCGCTTGGCGAGTTCATTGAGCGATTCCCGCTCCAACGAAGAAGCAATCTGATTCGCAAAATTCTCCATGAGTGCTTCCTGGTCGAGCGACATGCGAATGCCATCGTTCATGCGGACGCCAATGACCCCCAGCGGATACCGGGGACCCGAGAGGGGAAAGTAGGTCGCCTGGGCAAATGGCAGGGTGTCGGTATGAAGGCCGGCCTTTTTTTCGTTCCAGTACACCCATGCTGCCACACTGAATTCCTTCTGATCAACGCTGAGGGAACTCGTCGCATGTGGGGCCTTGAATATGTCGCCGTCCGGTTCGCTCAGATACACCACCGTCGTTGCACCGAACGACCGGGCGATGTTCTCGACGGATGCTTTGGCGACGCCATCCTGACTCGCGGCAGCCGAAANNGATCGCGCGTAAGATTGTAGAGTGCCGTTGCGTGATGTTCACGTTGGAGGACCAGGCGCTCACGAGCCCGAACGCGTGCGGTGAGATTACCTGTCACCGATGCGATGACGAAATACGTCGCAAGCATCAGAAAATCCTGGGGTAATGCAATGGTAAACGTAAAGCGCGGCGGAATAAACAGAAAATCCCACAACAGTGCGCTCAGGCCTGCTGCGAGCAGTACCGGCCCAACGCCCAATCTCAAGGGAAGAAGGGTAACGACCAAAAGAAAGATCATGGAAACGGATTGGTATCCGAGAACGCTGCCCACGGGATAGCAGAGGAGAGATGTGAGGGCAACGGCGGCTGCAGCCAGGGCATACTGGTGCCATTCTGATGTGATGGCGGGGAGAGAGAACTTCCGTCGCTCCTGACGTTCCTCTTTGTCTCCACCGACCACGTAAATGTCGAGGTCGCCGCTTCCCTGGGTGAGCCGTTTGAGGATGGAGCCTCTGAACGGATGAACGACACCTTCTTTGCCGATGAGAATCTGCGTGGCATTCTGTTCCTTCGCCACCCGGAGGATCGCCTTAATGACATCTTCATCGGCGGTGGTGGCGATTTCGGCGCCAAGTTCGCGGGCGAGCTTGACATTTTTGGCCAGCTGGACTCTCGCCGCCTCAGGCAACGGTTTCGACGTTTCCACATGGAGTGCTACCCATGTTGCCTGCATCGTCGAAGCCATTCGTCTGGCCCACCGGAGAAGCCTGATGGAATGGGGACTTGCGCTTATTCCTACAATCAGACGCTGGCCCGATTTCCATGGGCCGGTGATCCGATTCGTCTGCATATATTCGCGCAACTGCTGGTCAACCCGTTCTGCCGTCAGCCGGAGAGCCATCTCCCGAAGTGCTGTCAGGTTTCCCTTTCGGAAAAAATTCTGGACAGCCAACGCCGAGCGTTCGGCGGTGTACACTTTGCCTTCGGAAAGTCTCTTGAGGAGATCATCTGGGGAGATATCGACGAGTTCGACCTCGTCAGCAGCATCGAGAATTGAATCGGGGACAGTTTCGCGGACGATTGACCCTGCGATCTGGGCGACCGTATCAGCTCTGCTTTCCACATGCTGGACATTAAGCGTGGTCATCACGCTAATGCCGTGGTCAAGCAACTCAAGGACGTCCTGGTAGCGTTTCGCGTGACGGCTGCCGGGGGCATTGGTGTGGGCGAGTTCGTCAACAAGCGCAATCGCGGGATTGCGCGTGAGAACCGCGTCCAGGTTCATTTCCTCAAGCCTGACCCCGCCATACTCGACCGCCCTTCTGGGGACGATCTCCAGACCGGTGAGCAATGCCTCGGTGTCTTTCCGCCGGTGGGTTTCGACATATCCAACGATGACGTCGACCCCTTTGCTCCGCAATTCCTGGGCGGTCTTCAGCATGTCGTACGTCTTACCGACCCCGGCGCACATGCCCAGAAAAATCGTGAGCTTGGCTTTTTGCTCCTTCTCCTCCTTGTCTTTAAGAGATTGAAGAAGGGCGTCCGGGTCGGGCCGGCTGTCGAGAGGGTCAACCATAGTCTTCCTGTGTAGTCCTCTGTGAAGCTACAGAATCCACAAGGAGGAATCAACCCCGTAT
The DNA here is from genome assembly GCA_003161755.1 of Ignavibacteriota bacterium. The sequence goes on from PMNP01000254.1 coordinate 7,272, forward strand.
GGCACTCACACCAATTTCAGCGCTTCCAGGAGCAGATCGATCAGTTTTATGCCAATGAACGGTGCAACGACGCCGCCGGCGCCGTAGATGAGTAGATGATTGCGCAGGAGTTGTGAAGCCGACATTGGGCGGTACTTCACCCCTCGCAGCGCCAGAGGGACGAGGGCAATAATAATGAGTGCATTGAAAATGACCGCCGACAAAATGGCACTCTCCGGGGTGGCAAGTTTCATGACGTTCAGCGCTCCCAAGGCGGGATACGTTGCAGCGAAGGCCGCCGGGATTATCGCGAAGTACTTTGCCACATCGTTGGCTATGCTGAAGGTGGTCAGAGTCCCGCGCGTCATCAACAGCTGTTTCCCGATCTCCACAATCTCCATAAGCTTTGTTGGATTGCTGTCCAGGTCGATCATGTTCGACGCTTCGCGGGCCGGTTGAGTCCCCGTGTTCATGGCGACCGCCACATCGGCCTGAGCCAACGCAGGGGCGTCGTTGGTGCCGTCACC
>PMNP01000117.1 GCA_003161755.1 Ignavibacteriota bacterium
TCCGGGTTGAGTGCTTTCTGAATGGCTTGCTCCGCATCGCGCAAAGACTGCGCTTGGGTGGAACTGGTCAGCGTTCCTTTCATCGGGTTTACAATCTTCGCCAGGTCGGCATTGCGTTGCGAATTCTCGACAACCTGCGCGTCCTGAAACGGGATGGCCTCGTCATCCTGGACCGGCACTTTCGTGCTGGAGGTCTTAAAAACGGGGAGGTCCTTGAACGCCACCTGAATGGCCACGGCGACACGCCCTGCTCTTCGCTTATCGACTTGTGAGGACGCATAGAGCACCACAAAAAAAGCAAACAATAGGGTGATGAAATCCGCGTAAGAGACCAGCCATCGGTCGCGATTGACGTGCTCGACAGTTTTTTTCTTCACGCTNNTCCCTTGTCTTTCTCCTGGCCGGGCATTTCGGCGAGATAACTGAACAGCTTGAGCTCGATCATTCGAGGGTTCATGCCCTCCAGAATGGAGATCACGCCATCCAGCATCATTTCGTGAATAATCTGCTCCTCATCGAGACGGATCTTCAATTTTCCCGCAGCCGGCAATAAAATCAGGTTCGCCGCGCCTACCCCGTAAACCGTGGCCACAAAGGCGACCGCGATTCCCCTTCCCACTTCAGTAATGTTGTCCAGATGCTGCATCACCTGAATCAATCCCAGGATGGCCCCGATGATTCCGATGGTCGGCGAGAAACCTCCGGCAGACTCGAACACTTTTGGAACGTTGTCCTCGTGCTCGCCTTGTTTTTCCAATTCCAACTCCATGATCTTTCTGAGTTCGTCGGGTTCGGTCCCATCGACCGCGAGCATCAGCGACCTCCTTAAAAAAGGGTCCTGAATGTTTTCCAAATCGTTGTCCAGCGAGACCATTCCCTCCCTGCGGGCTTTGCGAGCAATCGTCACAATTTCCTGAATGATCGTGAGCGGATTACTTTTGGGCACAAAAAAAATTGTCGCCACGCTCTTGAATGCTGTGAGCACAACCGGAAATGGGAATTGGACCAGAATCGCTCCCAGGGTTCCTCCAAAGACAATCAGTCCCGCAGTCGGTTGCAATATCTGCCCGATTTGCCCGCCCTCCAGAAACAGGCCGAGCAGAATCGTCCCGCCGGCGATCAGCAATCCAAGGACGGTCCCCAGATCCATCTTCATGCTTCCTCTGAGGAAGATGTCCTGGGCTTGTTTTGCGGGGCTGCCCCAGACTCCGCGGTCCATCCGGAGAAATTCATGGGAAGTCCCCGGAGCACGCGCCGGCGAAATTCCACGATCAGTTCGAGAATTTGTTCGCTGCTTTCGCGCACAACTATCTTTTCCCCGTTCACCAGAGTGATCACGCTGTCCGGCGTATTTTCGATCAGCTTCACCAGGTCTGAATTAAGAACCAGTGGATTGCCGTTGAGTTTTGTGAGTTGGATCATTCGTGTTGGAGTCTCATTTTCTATTTCGGCAGGTTGTCCTGCAATTCTTGAACCGCAACATACACATCGGCGAATCGGACCTGAGGTTGAGGCAGTCCCTCAAAAGAAACGACTCTGGCCATAGGCTTGCTACTGTAAAAGAGAATCTCGGTTCTCGATTCCGATTGAAACCTGGACCTAGCGGTCCGGGATCAAGAAGAGTCGAAAGATGGGAAATCTCTAATCGTGATGCAATGTCAGAGTCGAACACCTGGATCGGACATTTTTGAATCGGGAGGGGTGTCTTCGCTGAAAGCCGTGCAGCGATTGCGAAACATTGCAGAACGATCGGCCCTGTAGTTGGTGATTCACTTCGATGCCCGGGGATTCGCACTATCGAATCGATGGGCACAGCTTGAGCATTCTAAATTCACTTGGATAGGGAGAAACTAAATGGCTAAGAAGACAGTTCCGGTCCGCACACCGTCAAATGGAAATATGCCAGAGTCGTCAAGACAGCTGGAGACGCTCGGCAGTCTGCTTAATTCCGTTATTATCAATCTGCAAGGGCAAACGGATGTGAACTCTGCCCTAACCCAGCGCGTGCTCGCGCTGGAAGCCAAAGTTGCCCGTGTTGGTGGAGGGACTCAGAACTCAAAACGCGCGAGCGCGGGAAAATAATTTCCGGACAAATTGTACGGAAAGGCCGAGGAAGATGAGCCCCGCGTTTGGAGCCCCGTCTATCTCTGCGGACATTTCACCCCAGACTTCGTCCCGATTGCGTGACGGTGTAATTGAATATTGGGAGGGGCGTCAGTATTGCGTCCCATCCGGTATTCACGGAGACCTCACCTTTTAGGTGGTCAAACAAAAGGCAAGCCGATTCGCGGGCAACAATCGTGGGCCCCGTGGCAGCCAGGACTTGGTCTTATCAGGATTCTAATATCGGTCCATATTCTAAAATCGGTCCATCATCGTCTCCAAAATGGGAAGGCGAAATGGGAAGGATTGACAACGCGCTTGGGTCCCGTGGTGAATTGCCTCGTAGTACTTTAGTTCTTCGGAGTAGTACCTCATGTTCTTAAAACGACAATGCTTAGGCAAAAGTAGGAGTGAAGAAACCTAAAGGCAGGGTCACCCATGCCGATGTTCAGGTTGGAGGCAGATTCACCCGTTCCAAAAGGGGAGCGAGCTAGGCAACTTCCAGAGCAAATCAGCTCCGGTGCCGAGCGCTCCAAAACACTTGGCGGAATCACTTCCAATCTAAGGAGCCTACTCTAATGCCAGTCAGTATTCTTAACAACATCGCATCAATAGCAGCACAAAACCAGTTGTCGGTCACACAGGGAAACTTGAACAAGACCCTGTTCCAATTGTCTTCTGGATCGCGAATCAACTCCGGCGCGGATGACGCGGCGGGCTTGGCTATCGCGGACGGTTTGCATGCCAACATCACCGCCTTGACGCAGTCGGCGCAGAACGCCAACAGCGGCGTCGGTTCACTCCAAGTGGCCGATGGTTCCCTATCGCAGGTGACCCAGCTTCTCAATCGCGCCGTTACACTCGCGACGGAAGCTTCCAACGNNGGTTTCAACCACGCAACGCACGGCCATTCAGTCTGAGTACACGCAGATCACGGCGGAAATCGATCGTATTGGCAGCAAAACCAATTACAACGGGACGGCGGTCTTTGCCAACACCCAAACCTCTATCTACCTTAGCGATGGCGCCAGCAGCAGCACCATCAACGTAGGAGCCAGCGCTTTGTCCTCCGCATCATTGGGCTTGGTGGCTGGAGCGGTAACGCAGACGACCCCCGCGGTCGCTGCTTCCGGCCACATCGATTTCAGCGGCACAGGCCCAGCGGCCGGTGACGCAGTCGTGGTTGGCGGTACCACCTATACGTTCCAGGCAGCGGCTGCCAGTACCGGAGGCACGGCAACCACTGGAGTAGTCCAGGAATCCGGATCTTCCACTGCTGCGGCAACCAACCTGGCCAACGCCATCAATTTTACCGGCGGCACGGTCGGAACCGATTACGGTTCTGGCGGAGCGGCCAACGCTACATTCACAGCGACGGCCAATGGCTCATCTGTCACGATCACGGCAATCACAGCAGGAACCGCCGGTAACGGTGCAACCCTGACTACCACCAACGCTACTGGCGCTGTGTCTCTCACAGCGACAGCCGGCGGCGCGGCCGCGGTTACGACCCACCCGAACCTGACCAACGTTCTCT
>PMNP01000210.1 GCA_003161755.1 Ignavibacteriota bacterium
CCGGTCTTCGGAAGCGTTCCCATGGCTTTCAGATCAATAAGCACGGCATCAAGGACGCCGTTGACAAATTGCCCGCTCCGGGCAGTACTGAACAGCTTCGCGAGTTCAATTGCTTCATTCATGGAAACTTTGGGGGGGATCTCTTTGAAGTACATAAGCTCGCAAATTGCCATCCGGAGGATAAGCCGGTCCAGAATTGCGATTCGTGTGAAATCCCAATTGTCGACCTTATCCCTGATGATCAGGTCTATCTCAACGGAATGGCCGATTGTCTCGACGATGAGACGTTTGGCAAAATCGTGGGCGGGCTTATTGTCTTTCAGAGGTCGCAGGATACAGGCGACAACATGGTCGACAGGATCGCCTCCGATCTCGAAAGCGTACAGAGCCTGGACGACTTTTTCTCGGACTATTCTTCGTCGCACAGCCCATCCTTCCGACGCAACAGTATGTCAACGGTGGATACTTCACCACAGGGGGACAGCGGTACTTAGTATAGGCAAATCTCCTCTTCAATTCAAGTACTCATTCCCACCAATCCTTGTCCCGCGATTTCGCTTCGTCTTCCCCTTCACGTACCGAGGTCCCANNTCGATTTTCCCGCCGCGATCGACATAGCCCCATTTATTGGCAAGGCGAATTGCGGCAAGATCGCCGGAGAAGTCTTCGGCCGCGTCAAACTGCGGACTCACCACGAGCTTTCCGCTTTGATCGATGAACCCCCACTTCGTTCCAACCCGGACGGGCGCCATTTTTCCCGCAAATGACCCGGCGGCCGCAAACTGCGGTCGTATTGCGACCTTCCCATCGAGATCCACATATCCCCATGNNTTGCCACGCTGAACTGGGGATTGATCATCATCTTGCCGTCGTGATCGATGAATCCCCAATGCGGACTCAACCGGACAGCCGCAAAACCCTGGGCATAATCGTGAGCCCCATAAAAGATCGGGTTGATCGCCATCTTTCCTTCCTTGTCAACAAATCCCCACTTCGTACCTGTCCGGATGCGCGCCAGTCCATCGACAAATTCTCCCGCTTCGTCGAATTGCGGATTGATGACGAATGCCCCGGTCTCGTCGATGAAGCCGAACTTACCGCCGACTCTGATGGCTGCAAGTCCATCAGCAAACCTTCCGGCCCGTTCGAATTGTGGATTGATGATAAGGCTCCCCGTGTGATCAATGAAGCCGTAGGTGCCTCCTACCCGCACAGCCGAAAACCCATCAGAGAAATCGTTGGCTCCGTCAAATTGTGGTGTGATCACCACTGCCCCGGTCTTGTCGATAAACCCCCACTTGCCATTCTGCACAATGGCGAAGAGGCCACCGCTATCGTGCTTCCCCTGTTGATCACTGCAGGAGAGTCCGAAGAGCGAAAAGACAAGAATGCACAACAATGATCGGTTCATGAGAGTGAGTTCAAGTGAGGAGCGTTGGCCGAACCTCCGGCCGAGGGAAGCCTGATTGCTTCAAGAGTCCTCTAATGTAGTGCGACAATCACTAAAGTTCAATCCATTGTTCCAGGATGGTGTGTTTCCCGTTTTTGCGGCCTCCCGGGTGAATATTCTGAAACAATGGTTCGGAAAATCTGTCCANNAGGAACAATGAAGCCTTGACTGAAAGTTCAAAGGCAGAGGACAATCCGCTCTGCAATTCGTTTCACCCACCAGCGCCCGCATAAACCCTGCTCCTGCACAAATGGGAGGTCTACAATGGATTTGAGCAGATCCAGGCTTCGTATGTTCTTGTTTTGCCTTGTGATTCCTTTGGTCGCTGCTACCTGGGGTCGGGAATGCGATGCCCAGGTGGTCATTAGCCAGGTATATGGAGGCGGAGGGAATTCGGGCTCCACTCTAAAGAACGATTTCGTCGAGCTCTTTAATGCGAGTAACTCTCCTGTGGCACTTGACGGCTGGTCGGTAGAGTATGCGTCTGCATCGAGCAGTTCGTGGAGTGCGACTCCTCTTCATGGGATACTCCAGCCTGGAGTATGGTATCTTGTGGAGGAGGCCAAGGGGAGTGCGGGGACTGTGGATCTCCCGACTCCTGATGCCAAAGGCACGACGAACATCAGCGGGACTTCAGGGAAGGTGGCGCTCCTTGACTCTGCGGTTCTGCTCACCGATTCTTTGGCACGCAACGTTCATGTCAAGGATCTTGTAGGCTGGGGAAATGCCAATGGGTTTGAAGGCAGCGGACCAGGTCCCGCAACAACCAGCAAGACTGCTCTTATGAGGCTGGACAGCGGCAGGGTCGATGCAAATGACAACGCTCATGATTTTGCCGTTCGCCCTCCGAATCCGCGGAATACTCAGACTCTTCCCCTTCCGATTGAGTTGGTCAGCCTCCATGCAACTCCCGCCCCAGGTGGTGGAATTCTCGTAATTTGGACAACCTTGTCGGAGGTGAATAACTATGGATTTTTTGTTGAACGTGAAACTGTCAATGATTCAATTTTCTGCGAGGTGACAAATAGTTTTTGTCCGGGACACGGAACGGTGGTGGGAATTCATGACTACGAATTTCTTGATTCATCGTCATCCGTGTTGATGACATGCCGGTATCGACTTCGCCAGGTTGACCTGAGTGGTGCGGTTCATTACTCCGAATCCGTAGGGGTGTTAACGACAGGGATTTCGCCGGTTGGNNGAGGTGGCTGTGCTTGTCGATGGCTACCAGACGCCGGGCGAGCACCGTGTGACATTTGATGCAAGGAGTCTGGCGTCGGGCATCTATTTCTATCGGCTTGTTGCTGGCGGGCAATCATTGAGCAGGAAGCTCGTTTTGCTGAAGTGACGCGAAGATTGTACTGAGAGTAGGCAGGATACTCAAGTAAGGCTAAGAGTAGGCAGTAAGAAGTATGCAGCAAACAGAAAGCTGTTCTCTGTACACTGTCAACTGTACACTGTTCAGTGGTTTCTGCCTACTGCTTACTTCATACTTCCTGCTCCTAGTTCTTTTTTCACAAGTTGTTATTCTCCCCAACATTCACGATGTTTTGTGAGAAACAACCCGTCTTGGCCCTCCCATGCGCATTGTGATCGACAAAAACCTCCCATTTGGTGCTGAAGCTTTCAGCACCGTTGGTGACGTTCTTCAGGTTCAGACCAATGCCATGAGCGCGGATGCCGTGCATGATGCAGACGCGCTCATCATTCGATCGGAAACGAAAGTCACCCCCGATCTCCTGAAGGGAAGCGCCATTAAGTTCGTGGGGACGGCGACCATCGGGACGGATCACATTGACATTGCTTGGCTGAAGACCCAAGGCATCGGCTTTGCCAATGCTCCCGGATGCAATGCCAACTCTGTGGTCGAATATATCGCTGCGGCGCTGTTCTCCCTCGGGGCGAAGAAGGGTTTTTCCCTTCGTGGGAAAACTCTGGGCATCGTTGGAGCCGGCACCATAGGATCAAAAGTGGAGACCATGGCGCAAGCCCTCGGGATGAAGGTACTCCTCAACGATCCTCCCCTGAAAAGAATGTCCGGAGATTCCCGATACCTTCCACTTGGTGATCTCATGGGGGCTGATATTATCACCTTGCATGTTCCCTTAAACAAATCCGGCAGTGACCCGACGTATCATCTCTTCGATGCGGCAAGGCTTTCATCGATGAAAAAAGGAACTCTATTGATGAATGCCGCCCGTGGCGCTGTGGTGGAAACTTCGGCGTTGATCAGTGCACTCCGGTCAGGGCATTTGGGCGGTGCTGTCCTTGATGTTTGGGAGGGAGAACCGAATATCAGCGACAACCTGAATACGCTGGTCACGCTGGGCACTCCGCATATTGCGGGATACTCGCTCGATGGAAAAGTCAAGGCCGTGCATATCGTCTATGATGCAATGTGCCGATTTTTCAACGTCGATCCGATCTGGCAGATACCCGCCGCCCGGATGCCTGCCCCAGAGATACGTACGATCGCATTGACGGAAACCAACGTCTCTGCCGAGTCACTCTTGGGGAATGCCGTCAAACAATGTTACGACATTGAACGAGATGACCATGCACTTCGCTCGGTCATGAGTCATGCGGCGCAGGAACGCCCCTCTCTTTTTATGCGCCTAAGAACGGGGTACCGGGTAAGGAGAGAATTCAGCGCGACCAAAGTCACCACGGCGGACCCCGCACTCGGTCGATTGTTCTCGATGCTGGGCTTTTCATCGGCCACAAAAGTCTGAGTATTCCTCGCATTTCATCAAAGGAGGATTCCGGTGTGCCATAAAGCCTGGTTCTGTCTGGTTGCCGCCATGATGGGATGGTTTGCCGCTGTCGCTCAGGTTCCGGGACAAAGGCTGACGGCTNNCGGGAGCAACGGTTCCATTCGGCATGGTACAGCTGAGCCCGGACAATGGCCGGAAAGGATGGGACTGGTGTTCGGGGTATCATTACTCCGATTCAACTATTGCTGGTTTCAGTCACACGCATCTGAGCGGGACCGGCTGCGCCGACATGGGGGACATCTCCTTCATGCCATCGACGACATCGAACGTTCAAGACTCTTCCCATCGATCCCCTTTCTCTCACGCACAAGAATTTGCAGAACCCGGATACTACCGGGTGAAGCTGCTTGACTGCGATATCTTGGTTGAACTCACTGCAACTGAACGTGCGGGGTTTCATCGCTATACCTATCCGCGAAGCGATTCCGAGTTTGTGCTCATTGATCTGCGGCGCGGTCAGGATGATCATCCAACAGATACCCGCCTCGTCGTTGCTGATCCAAAATTGGTGACAGGGTACCGGCGATCGACCGGATGGGCCGAGGACCAACAGGTATTCTTTGCCGTGCGTTTTTCCCGCTCCATCGTCCGCTGGCGAGTTGGTGACGGCAATTCGCTTGGATCTATGGACAAGGAGTTGCGGGGAACCGGAGTGCGTGCGCTCCTCGAGTTCGCCCGATCGAGCTCCCATGAGCCCCTCCTTGCGAAAGTGGGAATATCGAGTGTGAGCGTCGAAGGAGCACTCCGAAATCTTGACGCTGAAATCCCGGGATGGGATCTTAATTCTGTCAGGTTGATGGCATCCCAGAAATGGGAGCACGAGCTGAAAAAAGTGAAGATCGTATCACAGGATCATTCGACTGAAGTGACATTCTATACTGCCTTGTACCACGCATTTCTTGCCCCCACCTTGTTGAGTGATGTTGATGGAAGATATCGTGGCGGGAATCATGACATTGACTCATCCATCGGCTGCCCTTATTATTCAACCTATTCGCTCTGGGACACATATCGTGCGGCGCACCCGCTTTACACGCTCGTGCAGAAGGAGCGGGTGGACGGGTTCGTACAATGCATGTTGGCATTCGCCCGGGAAACCGGCCATCTCCCCATCTGGCAGTTGGCTGCGAATGAAACGAACACGATGGTAGGATACCACGCGGTGCCGGTCATCGCTGACGCATACTTGAAAGGCTTTAGGGGCTTCAATGCACAACAGGCACTTCAAACGATGGAGACCGAGGCGTTGAGGGATTTCCGCGGGCTGAGGTACTATACTGCGGAGCTGTCTCATGAAGTTTTGGAAGGGTTGGCAAAGGAGGAAAGGACATATGGCTTGTTGATTCAGCTACAACCAACCTCGAGGTATGTTGCTGGCTTTGGCCGGCGCCTGAGCGGGGATACACTGCGCTATCATTCCTCGGATCCTTCGGTATCACTTGGGCTTATTGTCAAGGCGTCCGACGGGAAGCAGGAAATTGATTGGGAAAGTGCCGTCGTTCCGGCCGATACGGGAAACACCAACGTCACCTTTGTCTGGCTCGCGGGAATGGTGGCGGGACGGGGAGAACACCGGTTCACGCTATTCTGTAATGATGATTCGCTGGCAACATTCATGACCAGGAAGGAGCATGAGCCACAACCGTTCTCAATCAAGGGGAATGCCAACGCCCAATTTTCTTTCGACGCAGCAACCAAGGATTCTCATGGGGATTTCTTCGGAACGATGACGCTGACAGTTCCTTCGTCGTTCTGCCGGTCCGGTCTCCCTGTCAAATTCCGCATGATCGCCGATGGCGACAGGAGTACCGACTGGTGCATGGTGTTTGAACACCAAATGCGCGATACGATGAGAGCCACGAATGAGTTCGGTCTTCGCAAGGACTCCGGCAAATCCAACAACCGCCAGGTTATACGCGCCGATATAGAGTGGCTCCACCCTGCGGCACCATCGATAATCAAAACTGTCGGGGCGGGAGACTTCTACCCTCGGACCGTGATTTTCCCGGGACACAATACCGTTTATATTCCGATCCGACCGGTAGAGACTGCGACAAGAGTTACGGTGTCGGACGGGGTGTTAGGAAATCGTGGTTCTGCCTTATCGACTTCTTTGGAGATTCTCCCAGTTCATCCCTACACGTACATCCCGTCAGATAGGGAAGGGGAGAGTGTCTCAAAGACCCTTGAATATGCAATCGACGATTTTGCAATTGCCGCAATGGCTCATGCCATGGGAAATGATCTCCTGGCGAAGGAGTTCCACCTCCGGTCAGAGTATTTCCGCAGTCTCTTTGATTCCACTGTGGGGTTCCTGCGGGGAAGGCGTGCCGATGGCAGCTGGGTGGCGCCGTTTGACCCAAGGCTGTCGACGGAAAAACAGCCGGAATACACGGAGGGGAATGCCTGGCAGTACCTCTGGCTTGTGCCTCAGGATATTCCCGGCCTTGTGTCGTTGTTGGGAGGAGCAGAACATTTCGATGCAAAGCTGGACTCATTGTTCAATCAGAGTTCCAATATTGAAGGGACCGGTGCACCACCTGATGTTTCAGGTCTCATTGGAATGTACGCGCATGGCAATGAACCAAGCCATCATATTGCGTACTTGTACGATTACGTCGGAAAACCCTGGAAGACCCAGGCGATGATACGGCGCATCATGACGGAGTTCTATCACACCGGGCCCGAAGGATTGTGCGGCAACGAAGATTGCGGCCAGATGTCGGCATGGTATGTGTTCAGCGCCATGGGATTTTATCCTGTTACTCCTCTTGGTGGAGTCTATGCGATTGGGAGCCCACTGGTTGAAAAAGCGACACTTACTGTGGGAGAGACACCGTTCACCATGATTGCACAAGGACTTACTCCGGCAAACCTGTATATCCAATCAGCCACACTCAATGGCATTCCGCTTCGCAGGCCCTGGATAACGCACAATGACATTCGGAGGGGTGGATCTCTCGTTTTCAAGATGGGGCCGAAGCCCAACGTCGCTTGGGGAAGTTCCGAACGGGATGCGCCGCCCTCGCTGCCTCCAAAGTAGCATCGGCGTTTGCGTCTCGGGGGACACATTGGTAGATTTGACAAATGGAACTACACGTGTGTCCTGAATGAGCAAGATGAAGCAGGCCCTCATCGGACTATCGAACGGGATATTCGCTGTTGTCGATACCGAGACAACCAATGCCAGTCCGCAGTACGGGCGCATCATCGAAGTTGCCGTTCTGCGCATTGAGAAGGGGAAAGTCGTAAGGACCTTCCATTCGCTGGTGAATCCCGAGCGCCCGGTTCAGCCGCAAGTAGAGGCCGTAACAGGAATAACAGTCGCAGATCTTGAGAGCGCACCCAGCTTTGGCGACATCGCAAAGGACTTGGACGAGGTTCTCTCGGGGGCACTGTTTGTTGCGCACAATGCAAAGTTCGACTATGCGTTCCTCCGTTCGGAATTCCGCCGCGCACGCCGTTCCTTTGCAACCCGCTGTCTGTGCACCGTTGCTCTCTCCAAGCATTTCTCTCCTGGGTTTGCACACCACGATCTCTCCAGCTTGATTGTCCGCCATCAACTTCCATGTGAACACAGGCACCGTGCCCTTGACGATGCGAAAGCTCTCTGGGCATTCCTGAGCCAAATTGAGGAGATTCATGGAGCGGAAGCTCTTGGCGCATATATCACGAAAGAAACTTCGCGAGGAACCCCATCACACCTTGGGCGTGAAGTTATCCGGGAGCTCCCGGAATCACATGGGGTGTACCTAATGTATGGAGGGCAGGGTGAGCTCCTCTATATAGGGAAAAGCAATAATATCCGGCGCCGAGTCCAATCGCATTTTAGCATGGGGAATGTTGAAGGATATGAACTGCAGCTGTCACAGGAAACGCGGCACGTTGAAGCCCGGTCCACAGCTGGTGAACTTGGTGCGTTGCTTCTTGAATCGCGACTCATCAAGGAACTGCATCCCGTGCACAACCGCGCGGCACGGGCCAAACGATCATTGGTCGTTCTTACCCGACACGAAACGGCTGAGGGATATTATGCGACCGAAATTGAGTCGCGTGATAAGATTTTGCCGCAAGAGATTGCCGACATTCTGACGGTCTTCAAACATCGTGCGCACGCCAGACAGTTTCTCCTCGATGTTGCACGGGAATACTCGCTCTGTCAGAAACTTCTTGGGCTCGAACGAACGCACGGAGCGTGTTTCCGGCATCAGCTTCATCGGTGCAATGGCGCCTGTGTGGGAGAGGAAAGCCCTCGCGCCTACAATGCGCGGTTCATTGCTGCTTTCGAGGAACGAAAGATACAATCGTGGCCGTTCCGGTCCGGAATTCTTATTACCGAAAAAGGGGAAGACAGCACAAGTGAAGAAGCGTTTCTGATCGANNGACCACTGGTGCCTCCTCTCGAGTATCCGTTATGGTGATGGAGATTTTCAGGAGGTCATTCCCGGGTTCGACACATTTGATCATGACAGCTACAAGATCCTCCTTCGGTATCTGGGGAATCCCCGAAACCGGCGATCAGTCCGCATCCTGACTGTTGCCGAGTATGGAGGGATCATCGCGCAGCTTCATGCGTCGGGCTAATCTCCCGAATTCATCGGCGTAGTGCCATGATGTCCGGACATATGTGGTATCGTCTCGCCGTTCTCGGCGGTTTTTTCTCATTGCTCGCCAACCGATGGTGGTACAGCCATTGCATCTCCATGTACACGTCCCAAGAATGAAACCACTCGAGACTCTCATGAAATCACTCTCCCTTCTGGATAGGACGATTGTTCTTATGACGATCTGTCTCATTCCGACAGGTCTCTACCCGCAGTCCATTAATGTCTCCGTTCATATTGATCCGTCTCTTGACACAGCCTCAATCTCTCCCATGATTTACGGAACAAATGGTACGTCACAGGATCGTGAGGCAAATATTCGTGCCAGAAGGATTGGGGGGAATCGGCTGACAGGGTACAACTGGGAGAATAATGCTTCGAATATGGGGATGGATTATAACCAATCGAACGCGAATGACAACTACATGCCTTGGGTGATGGGGATTCCCGACAACAAAGGGAGAACCCCTGGAATAGTGCTTGCAACGTTCCATGATTCGTCGCTCGCCTGCGGTGCGTACTCGTTGATTACCCTGCCTGCGGCAGGATATGTTTCACGCGATGAGGATGGTTCGGTGAGTGTCGGGCAAACTGCACCGTCATACCGGTGGAGAGAAGTGCGTGCGCGCAAAGGTTCTGCTTTGTCCACGACCCCTGATACCTCTGACGGATATGTGTACGTCGATGAAGAAGTGAACTTCCTGGTTCAGCAATTTGGATTGGCCTCAGGGACGACCGGTGTGCGCGGTTACGCCGTCGACAATGAACCGGCATGTTGGCCCTCGACACACCCGAGAATACATCCCGATCAACCTACTGCAATGGAAGTGGTGAGGAAAAACGTGGCAGTGGCGAAAGCGGTGAAGTCTGTTGACCCCTCTGCTGAAGTCTTTGGCGGGGTCTCGTACGGATTCAATGAACAATACAATATGCAGAACGCGCCAGACTGGAACACGTTTGCCAATAAATACGGACGCTACAACAGCATGTTCCTCGGACTTCTTCATGACTCATCCGTTGCCGCCGGTCAAAGACTTGTTGACGTGTACGATGTGCACTGGTATCCGGATTTGTACAACGGAATCGTCAACGAGAACTTCGATTCTGCAACAGCGGCAGCACGGATGTATGCCCCACGGAGCCTCTGGGATTCATCCTACGTTGAGAATGGATGGATAGGGCAATGGTACAGTCCGGTTTCTCTCTTGCCGAATCTGAAGACGGCGATTGCCCGATGGAATCCAGGGACGAAGATTGCTGTCACGGAATTTAACTACGGCGGAGGCACCCATGTNNGAGGGATTGCCATCGCGGATGTTCTCGGAATCTTTGGGGACCAGGGAGTGTATTTTGCTTCCCATTGGGGTGAACTCGATGGGTATCGCTTGTCAGGATATAAGATTTATCAAAACTATGATGGCAATGGATCGACGTTCGGAAATCTCCGCGTGCGGAGCAGCATCTCCGACGTCAACAACGGATCGGTCCACGCGTCGCTGGCTACCGGTGCTCACCAAACGCTGCACATGGTGATCATGAACAAGAACTTCAGCCATCCACTTCATGCGTCGATGGTGATAAGTGGTTCGACGCAGTACCTTTCGTGCGAGATCTACGGGTTTGACGCATCGGGTACATCGATCAAGAAACTTCCTNNTATGATGTACCTCCGCTCACTGTTCTTCATTTGGTGCTTGAATCCGAACCGACTGGTGTTCCTGTGCAGCGTGGGCAGATTCCGTTACAGATGCATTTGGAGCAGAATTTTCCCAACCCCTTTAACCCAGGGACAATGATTCGTTACTACCTGCCGCACGCAGATCGAATAAAACTGAAGATCTACGATGTTTTGGGGAGGGAGGTGGCAACGTTGGTGGACTTGACTGAACCCTCCGGGTGGCATCAGGCCTTGTTTAATGCGGGGGGCTATGCCTCGGGAGTATATCTCTGCAAACTCGAAGCAGGGGGTATTATAGCGGTAAAACGCATGGTTCTTGCCCGGTAGCCCCCTCACGACCGAGGATGATGGCATAAGGACTGGCGAGTTCCCAGCGAAGGACCCCGATGTCCAAATGTGACCCCAGGCACTTTTCCCGCCCAATCTGGCTTTCCCTCCTTGAATTTGACCCCGTTCCGCTCTACATTCAACTACCAATTGTCGCTCCACCTCTGGCTCCCAAGCTAGACCTCCGGAGGCTTACATGAGACGCCTACTCTGTTTTGCTTCTGTTTGCTTCGCGCTAGCCTTGCAAGTTCGGGCTCAGTCGTTGCCATTCTATGTGAAAGGAGAGAACTGGCAGGAGACCTTCAGACTTTCGCGCGAGCAGCTTCAGAATATTCTGGCACCGGTTCGTGCCAAAGAGCACTCCATGATGGGTTCATGGAATGCGATGGGTCCATATGTGAGCCGCAACCGAACTCCGTTTGCTGAACGATTCCTCCCCGAATTCGGATATCGCAATGACCAGCAGTTTGATACTCTCCGATGGATAGAACACCCTGAGTGGAACAATGGGAATATTACGGCGTTGCCATTCGCTCCATGGAGCGCCACGTATCTTTTCCGGATTCTCTCAGTCCGCCGCGACACTTCCATCACATTTTACCTGGGAAGTAATGACGGATTGCGATTCTGGATCAATGGCCGACTGCTGGTATCAGACAGCTCAAGTCGCCAATGCGCCCCCAATCAGGACTCCGTGACTGTGCCGCTTCATGCGGGCACGGATTCCCTGATGCTGAAACTCGTCACACAGGAAGGGTCGAATGCTTTCTATTTCTCGACGGTTTCCTTGAACAAGGAGATGGTCTGGGATATTATAACACATGACTACACGCGACCGGATCAGATTCGCGAGATGTCGTGGGAACGAAGCGACGGCATCTATGATGAAGATTGGACGCCGGGAGATTTTGGAGAAATTGGCAGAAGATATGCGCGTGCCTATACGCAGGCCTCAGAAGATATCGGGATTGATTATCCGCCATCATTCCCTCGTGTCGCGTCGCCAAATGATCTTGCCCAGGGTCGCGTAATGTACCTGGTGATGCGACGAAGCGCGTTGACGTCATACGTGCAGGCTATTCCGAAAGAGACGCTCGAACCGCGAATCAACGGAACGAAGATAGTTGCGGTCCGTCCCGGCCATTCTCTGCTTTACCGCATTCCAGCTTCTGGCAAGCGACCGATGACATTTGATGTGACCGGCCTGCCTGCAGGGTTATCGCTCAACCGTGAGACCGGCCAAATTAGCGGCATTGTACAGCGCACTGGCGACTTCAAGACCACGATCAAAGCGACGCCNNTCCAGGATCGCGTCGGGTTGACGCCTCCATTGGGATGGAGTAGTCGGCTCTGCACAGGTGACACGACGAAGGATGCGGCAATCCGTGCGGCGGCCGACGCGATGATCAAAAGCGGACTTGCAACCCATGGGTGGTCGTACGTCACGATCGACGATAATTGGTCTGTGAAGTCCGGCTCGAATATTCCTGAGCTTCGCGGCGTTGCCCGCGACGAACGAGGGAGAATTCGTCCCAACGGGAGATTCCCCGATATGGCCGGCCTCTCTCGGTACCTTCACGACAACGGGTTGAAGATTGGCCTCAGTTCCTCTCCAGGTCAGACTACCTGCGGGGGTTTTACGGGAAGCTATCAGCATGAGATCGAGGACGCGCGCCAGTTTGGTGACTGGGAAATTGACTATCTTCAGTATGACTGGTGTTCGTATGCGTCCATCATCCAGGATACTTCACGGGCGTCAGTCGAGAAGCCGTTCCGGACAATGCGGGTGGCCCTTGATGCCATTGATCGTGATGTGCTGTATTGCCTGAATTTGGATGGTCTGAACAATACCTGGGAGTGGGGCGAAAGCGTTGGTGGCAATTCTTGGCGGATTGCAGGGAATATGCAACCTTCGTGGGAAAGCATCTCGCGTGTCGGCTTCGGTGAGGCAGGGATGGAACGATATGCCGGACCAGGTCATTGGAACGACCCTGGCCTCCTTTCCCTGGGATGGACAACCCCGGGCAGTGTGTCAAGGCCTTCGACCCTTTCCGCCAGCGAGCAAATTTCACAAATGACACTTTGGTCATTGCTTGCGGCGCCGCTGTTCATCAGTTGTGATATGAATAAGATTGACGATTTTACGTTCAGCTTGCTCGCAAACGATGAAGTGCTTGCAGTTGACCAGGATGCCCTCGGCCGACAGGCTCATCGAGTACTGAAGAACGGGGACTTGGAAGTGTGGGCAAAGGAACTGGAAGACGGCTCGCAGGCAATAGGATTCTTCAATAGAGGGACGAAGAGGGCTGATGTGGCCGTCCAGTGGTCGGACCTCGGGCTTAAGGGGACTTGCACAATCCGAGATCTTTGGAAACAAAAGGATCTCGGCTCCAACAATGACGGCTACACTGCCGGTGTGAGCCACCATGGCGCCGTCCTCATAAAGGTCACTCCTGAGAAGTAGTTGCAGGATTGATTCCGGATCTGCCATTCCTCCCGACTTCCATGCGGCTCGTTTGTCATATCGACAAGTCGGGAATCTTCGTTGTATTCGATCAAGACCTCATGATAGAGTGAATCACTTTCAAACGTCGGGGTAGTGCGTGTCCAAGTCTGCGGTCTCTTCATTGCATGAGATTTTACAGAACCATGAGTTCGTGGAACTCCAGGAGCGTTATCGCACGCTTATGGACCTTTTGCCCGATGCCATTGCAATTCACCAGGGTGGACTGATTGTCTATGTGAATCAGGCTGGATTGGAGATGTTGCGATATCAAAGCATCGATGAGGTCGTTGGCCGGCCGGTTCTTTCCTTCGTTCATCCCGACAGCATCTATTTGGTGAAGGAACGTGTTGGGGATTTGGTGGATGGTAGCGGAAAGGCGCCGCGTATCGAGGAGAGGTTTGTGAGAATGGATGGATCTGTAGTAGATGTGGAAGTGGCTGCGAGCCGATGCCAGCTTAATGGTGCTCCCGCAGTTCTTGTGGCTCTTCGGGATATTACCGAACGCAAAGTTGCAGAACGTCTTCTTCATCAAAGTGAGGCGCGTTTCAGGCGGCTTGCTGAATATGCACGTGACATTGTGTTCCGCATCCGCATCCACCCTGAACGAGTTTTTGAATATGTGAGCCCTTCGGTGCTTGCCGTAACGGGTTACGAAGTGACGGACTTTTATTTGAACCCGGAGCTCGGTTCTCTCCTGGTTCACCCGGAAGACAGACATGCATTCCTGGAGGCAGAATTATCGGAAGAGGCGATGCGCAAGCCCCTGAATGTCCGTTGGATTAGGAAAGATGGGGCAATTATATGGGTGGAATACAGGAATGTTCCTGTTTATGATGGCGAGAAACGACTGGTAGCGGTCGAAGGAATTATCCGCGATGTCTCCGAGCGAAAAGAAGCTGAAGACGGCTTGCGGATGGCTCTCGGAGAGAAAGAAATCCTCCTCAAAGAGATCCATCATCGCGTGAAGAACAACATGCAAGTGATTGCGAGCCTGCTGAGCCTTGAAGCGCAGCANNCAATTTCGCTGGTCCATGAGAGGTTGTACAATAGCCATTCACTTGCCCGGATTGACTTTTCTTCCTATCTCACCATTCTTTCTGACCAGCTCAAAGCGATGTATCAACGGCATTCGGTTGCCGTGGAGATCAACGTCAACGGTGTGGAACTGGGAATTGACCAGGCGATCCCGTGTGGATTAATCGTGAACGAGCTGATAACGAATGCCTTGAAATATGCCTTCCCGGCAGATCGAAAGGGAATGATCCGTATCGATGCAGGGACAGAAGCCGGCTCGCGAATCCGCATTTGCGTCGCCGACAATGGAATTGGAATGCCCGAATCAATCAATCCAAATGCATCGGTTACGTTGGGACTTCAACTCATCATCCTCCTCTCACAACAACTGGGTGCCGAGGTGCGATTTGAACGCACACGAGGGACAACCTGCATTCTCAGTTTCCCATCCAGGCCCGCCTTATCATAAAGGTTTGTTTGATATACCGGCGAAACCTCGCGCTGTTTTTGCCGTATACTCGCTCTATGGTGGTTCGCACAAGAAACGTCTTGTTTTCATGAAATCGAGCATTTCTTGAGTGGAAATCGCTGAAACACGCCAATTTCATTAAACCTAGTCGGCAGATGTTCTGTCTAATTTACGGTTTCCACCCTGCCTGTCCTATCTGCTGAAATAAATGAGGGGATTCGCAAGGGAGAGACTTGCGGGATTCAGGATTTATGCGTATATTAGACTAAATTAAGCCCTTTTTTCTTCATAGGAAATGGCATTTTAACCTGTTGTTTTGTGTTACAATAACAGGCGAAAAGGATTGTTCGCGGGTCTGGATCATGTCAAGCAGGAGGGAGACGTGAAGAAGGAAGTCCTCAATGTATGTCGGTACTGTGGGAGCGGGTTTCAGGGGCCTAGTGGAGCTTATCGCTGTCCGCGGTGCAAGAAGAAGGAACTTCAATACAAGGCGCAGAGGGAGAAACTCCGAAAGAGCCTTCCGTATTATCTGAAAACTGATATCTGATCGTAACACCGCCACAGAGAATAGCCCGTCACCAAGAGCCTTCCAGATCTGGAAGGCCTTGGTGTTTTATTAGATACCTGAACAAACTCTTCTCCGGGAATCTCCTCGGGGGGCAGTACTTTCATGTTTCGCCCGTTGCTATTGTCAACATGTAACCTGTCTCCCGGAATTGTAGCCCTTGAAATGAACCGATTTCCTTTTTGGGGAGTCACAGTGTGTATGACTTGATCCCGGGCACTTGCTTTTCGTTGATCCGTTGTCTACAATATGTCGTCTGCACGGTGAACTGTTCTTCATTAAATGTTACGGTGGTCTCAACACCTGTTTATCCCCGTTCTGCCACCCAAACGCGGCTTCTCCGTTATACTCCTGCGCCAAAATTACTCTGACCGATGCAGTGATCGAATTTTTACTAAGTAACAACGCGGGAAGCACCAACATGGACACAGCACATTTCATCGAACACCTCCGCCAGGATGCTTGCGCGTTTGAGGCAGCCTGGGTGGAAGAAAATCAACGCCACGGACGCGGCGCATTGGTCTTCTTTCTCCTCGACAANNAGACGGCTGTCAACGAACTGGAATGCAGATACTGGACGCTCGAAGAAATCCGCTCATTGTTGCGGGACCTTACGGTAGAGGACGAGTTTGCATTCAGGTGGATCATCGATTGCGAAGAAACTGGCGGCCTCCCCGTCATCATTCTCTCCCCTGGCGGTGCCACAGGTTCGTTCGATCTCTGCTTTCACCGATTGCGGGCCGTCGCGGATTGACCCTCATCGCCCCTCACTATTGGCAGAACTCAACACGATCTCCCAACTTGCCGAGAATTTTCTCCTCTCCCCGAATGATCGGCCAGTTGCCCCTCTGAAATACTCTCTGTATCTTCTTCCAATCCAACGTANNAATGGAGGATCGATGCAAATCCTGATTACAGACGGCATATCACCAGAGGGAGCGCAAATCCTGCGAGATGCAGGGTTTACCGTCGATGAATCGCCTCTCAACAATAAGCAACTGTTAGAACGCATTGGCAATTACGATTGCGTCATCGTGCGGTCGGCGACAGAAATTACGAGCGCAGTGATTGAAGCTGGGAAGAGGTTGAAGGTCATTGCACGCGGTGGCGTGGGGTTGGACAATATCGACGTCGAATCGGCGAAGCTGAAGGGTATACTGGTCCTCAATACCCCTGCGGCATCGGCCATCTCCGTGGCGGAACTCACTGTCGCGCACATGCTGACTGTTTGTCGTTTTCTTCACCTCAGCACGATGGAGATGCGCCTCGGCAAATGGCCGAAGAAGGAGTACTCCAAGGGCATAGAACTTTATGGAAAAACCCTTGGCATTATCGGTCTCGGCAACATCGGGAAAGAAGTCGCCAGGCGGGCACTGGGATTGGGAATGCGAGTGCTGGCATTCGATCCTCCGTTTGCACCGATGGAGTTTATTGTCGAAATCACCACGAAGGAAAAACTCCTCGCAACATCCGATTTTATTACGCTGCATATTCCGTTTGATAGACAACATGGGGCTGTGATCGGGAGGAAGGAATTCGCGCAGATGAAAAAAGGTGTCGTACTCATCAACTGCGCACGCGGAGGTGTGGTGGATCAGGCCGCTCTTCTCGAAGCACTCAACAGTGGGACAGTCGGTGCAGCAGGCCTCGACGTGTTTGAACATGAGCCCCCCACCGAGGCGGAGCAAGCGCTGTTGCATCATCCCCGAGTAAGTGTTTCTCCCCATATCGGCGGTTCCACGATGGAAGCCCAGGAGAGAGTCGGGACGGAAATTGCCCTCAAAGTGATCAAAGCGCTAAATCCAGGCAAGCACGTGTCTTAGAGGAACGAGGGCGCCACGATTGACGTTGATGGAGCATGGCAACAAAGGAAACCAACGTCAATATAAGGATACGGGCATGATCAAGAGTTCGGGCGCGGCACTTTTGGCCGGATTGCTGATGGGAGTCTCGGCCGTGTTCGCCGGGCCTCCTGTGGCCAAAGTCGGGGAAGCGGCACCGGGGTTTTCTCTTGAGGACAGTGATGGCAAGGCGCACAGCTTGTCTGATTTTCAAGGCAGATACGTTGTCTTGGAGTGGGTAAACTTCGGATGTCCGTTTGTGGGCAAACATTACAATAGCGGCAACATGCAATCGTTGCAACGTCTTTATACTGCCAAAGGGGTAATTTGGCTCTCCATCTGTTCCTCGGCCCCGGGGAAGCAAGGCTTCTACGAAGGAGAGGATCTCAAGGAGAAGATTGCGGAGTTCAAGGCGGCACCAACGGCCTATCTTACAGATCCCGATGGTACAGTAGGAAAGCTTTACGCAGCCAAGACGACGCCCCACATGTTTGTGATCGATCCCAGGGGGACACTTGTGTATGATGGCGGGATCGACAATATCGCTTCAACCGATCTGGAAGACATACCGAAAGCCGAGAATTACATCAAAGAAGTCCTTGATGCTGCTCTTGCAGGGAAGCCGTTACCCTTGGCGACGAGCAGGCCATATGGCTGTTCTGTGAAATACCGGTCGTAGCCAACCTCATTCTTGTTACAGCAGGTTGCCATCGAATGTCTGGGGGTATGGCGCCTTCCCCGCTTCTTGCGGCGTAGCAAAATCCTTGGTATCTTCCTCGTACGATCTCACACGCCCGAACTAACCGGTGTCCGCACCCTTCATCATGAACAATTCTGTTTCCTCTCCTTCGCGTTATCGCTGGTTCGTTGTCGGCGATATCAGCGGATTCTTCGGATTGATGATCGACAATGTTACCGTGTTGTCCTTCNNGTGTTCAACTTTCCCGCCGACATCGTCTACGGCCGGATGATCCCGGGAACCGCTTTCGGCGTTCTTGTTGGAGACCTGGCATATACGTGGCTGGCATTCCGTCTGGCGCGATCGAAGGGGAATAGCACTGTTACGGCCATGCCGCTCGGGCTCGATACGCCGTCCACCATCGGGATTGCTCTCACCGTCCTTGGTCCGGCATTCATCACCCTGAAATCGGCGGGCATGCCGGAGCGTGATGCTGCGCTGATGACCTGGTACATCGGCATGGCAACAATGGTGATGATTGGCATTGTTAAAGTGGCATTCTCCTTTTGTGGAGGATGGGTGCAGAAGATAGTCCCTCAGGCCGGACTGCTTGGCTCCCTCGCGGGAATCGGTCTCGCATTGATCGGCATGATTCCTCTCTTGGACGTTTTTGCGATGCCGATTGTCGGACTCGTTGCGCTCGGCATTGTCTTCTATTCCCTTGTTGCAGGGATAAAACTGCCATGGAGAATCCCAGGGGTATTGGGTGCCGTGGTTGTTGGAACAGCCCTGTACTATGTCCTTGGTCCATTCGGACTTGTTGGTGGATCATATNNTCTGTTGACGGAAGCTCTTGCGACGCTTGCCGCAGGCGTGATGGGCGGCGTTGCGCAAACGACGCCATACATCGGACAACCTGCCTATAAACGGATGGGGGCCAGGGCAGGGTATACGCTGCTTACTGGCGTGTTTATTGGAGTGGGAGGAGCCCTCGGAGTCCTTTCATTTATCATAGCGGT
>PMNP01000265.1 GCA_003161755.1 Ignavibacteriota bacterium
CTGGCGTGTTTATTGGAGTGGGCGGAGCCCTCGGAGTCCTTTCCTTTATCATAGCGGTCATCCCCCGGGCAGTGCTTGCGCCAATTCTCGTGTTTGTTGCGTTGGACATCACGGCCCAATCGTTCCGGGCATGTCCGGCCAGGCATGTTGCAGCAGTCGCGTTTGCTTTCTTTCCAACGATTGCAAGACTCCTCACCATCAAACTTTCGGCTCCTGAAATCATGTCGCCCGCGGCGCTTGACCAATTACTGAGCATTCCGGGGAAAACTCTCCCCGAGATGCTGGTGACCGTCGCAATGGGGAACGGCTTTATTATTACCGCCATGCTCTGGGGGGCATTTCTCGCCGAGATGATCGACCGGCGGCTTCTGCGCTCATCCATCTACTTGTTCGTCCTTGCACTTCTTTCGTTCTTCGGGATCATTCATTCCGCAATGCCCGACGGGGCGATGTATCTCCCGTGGAAACTCTCCGGATTGCAGCATCAGATTCCCTTTCAGTTTGGTTTGGCATATGGTGTTCTGGCGCTTCTCGTTTGGGGTCTATTGTTCAGTCGGGAAGGCAAGGACTCACAAGTCGCAACGGGATAGGTACGTCGCAAATCGAGGTCTGTTCCTTCCGCAACCAAGCCACGCGAGTTGGCTTTGCCAGAAAAAGATGGTAGATTTGGTGCATCATTTCCAACAACGGATTGGTGAACGTGATGAATACCATATGGGGCATAAATCTTCTGGTCTTGATTGTTCTGCTCATGCTTCCGACCGACGAACTCTTTTCACAGAAACGCTCGCAGGGATTGTTCGATGGCAACACCGATGTGGGGAATGTTGTCAGAAAAGGTTCAGTGAGCTTCGATTCGGCCAAAGCGACCTATACGATTGTTGGAGGGGGAGAAAATATGTGGTATGCCGTCGATGCGTTCCATTATGTATGGAGAAAGGCGTCGGGCGATCTCGCCATTTCAGCGGCGATTAGTTTTGTCGACACGGGGGGGAATGCGCATAGAAAAGCAGGGCTCATCATCCGTCAGAGCCTCGAATCCGATGCTCCCTACGCCGACGCTGTCGTCCATGGGGACGGTCTGACCTCCATGCAATACCGTGATGTGAAGGGGGGGCCGACACGTGAGATTCAGGCGAACATAAAAGCGCCGGGAAGACTGAAGATTCAGAAACAAGGAGAGTACGTGTTCATGTCTGTTGCCCCGGAGGGTGCAGACTTCCGGGCCGCAGGAGGCTCCTTTCGAATCAAATTCACTGAGCCCTTCTACGTTGGCATCGGTGTCTGCGCCCACGACAGCAATGCGCTGGAAAAGGCGGTGTTTTCTCAAGTCGAGATTGTAGGAAGGTCCAAAGCCGACACGGGGGAAGCATCGGTGGAGAGCACGGTGGAAACAGTTTCCATCGAATCGAAGGATCGAAAAGCAATCTACGTTGCTCCGAATTTTATCGAGGGAGCATTCTGGTCGGCGGACGGGGAGCAGGTGTTCTTCAGCAACATGGGGCAGTTGTATACGGTGCCCAAGGGGGGCGGCAAACCTTCGTCGTTCAATACCGGAATCCTCAAGAATCTTGGCAGCTCCAACGGGTTTTCCCCTGACAGGAAAATGTTGGCGTTGAGCAATTACATTGGCGAACATCAATCGAAGATCTATGTGATTCCGGTAAATGGCGGCGAGCCAAAACTCGTTACCACCAGTGCTTCGTCCTGGTGGCATGGCTGGTCTCCGGATGGCGCCACAATTGTGTTCGCGGGCATGAGAGACAGCAAGCTGGACATCTACAGTATCCCGGTGCGGGGAGGAATGGAAACACGCCTCACAAACCAGCAGGGAATGAATGATGGTCCGGAGTTTTCTCCTGATGGGAGGTTCATTTATTTCAATTCCGATCGGACAGGGTCGAACCAAATCTGGAGGATGAAGCCCGACGGGAGCGCGCAGGAACAGATCACCAACGATGGACAGAACAATTGGTTTCCCCATGTGTCGCCAGACGGGAAATGGATAGCCTTCTTGTCGTATGATCATGGCGTAAAAGGCCATCCGGCAAACCAGGATGTCTTGCTTCGAGTCATGCCGGCGGCTGGCGGCGATATCGATGTTGTCGCAAAATTGTTCGGCGGACAAGGGACTTTTGATGTAAACCCGTGGGCTCCGGACAGCAAGAATCTGACGTTCATCAGTTTCCGGTCGTTGCACAAGTGATGCCATGTAACTCAACCTACTCCTAAAGGAAGCTTCCGATGAAACTGATGACGATCACTTTCCTCCTTTTTCTTATGACAGCCTGGTCCACGGCGTTTGCGCAGCCGCGTGAGCATCTGTTGATGGATTCCGGCTGGCGCTTTGCTCTTGGCCATGCGTACGATGCCGGGAGAGATTTCAACCACGCCACAGGGTATTTCTCCTATTTCGCCAAAGCAGGATACGGCGATGGTGCGGCATCTCAAAACTTCGATGACCGCGCTTGGCGGATTGTGAACCTTCCGCACGACTGGGCTGCAGAGATGCCGTTTGACAGCAAAGCAAGCCACAGTCATGGGTACAAGGCCGTGGGCAGACCCTTTCCCGAAAACAGCATAGGCTGGTACAGAAAGCACTTTGTCATACCTGCAACTGATCTCGGCCGACGCATCGTCGTGGAGTTCGAGGGAATTCACCGGAACGCTACGCTTTTCGTGAACGGTTTCTATCTCGCGACAGAACATTGCGGCTATAGCGGTTATCAGTACGATATTACCGACTATCTGAATTATGGCAGCGACAATGTCGTTGCTGTTCGCGTTGATGTGACGATGGAAGAGGGATGGTTCTATGAAGGAGCGGGAATCTATCGCCATGCGTGGCTTACGAAAACCTCACCTCTGCATGTTGCAGAGTGGGGCACATTTGTCACGTGTAGCATCAATACTCATTCGTCCAATGTTTTGTGCGCAACGACAGTTGTTAATCAAGCAAACGTCCAATCGACGTTCAGTATTGTCCAGACGGTAATTGATTCTTCTGGAAAAAAAGTCGCAACCGTCGAGACCCGATCGCTTTCCCTGAAACCAGGGGAGGAAAAGGAATTCTCCGCGGTCATGGAAGTCAAGAATCCGAAGTTGTGGTCCATCGAGTCTCCGACGCTTTATACGCTAATCACCTCCGTCCGGTCCGGTGAAAACGTTGTGGACACGTATAGTACCACGTTCGGCATCCGCTCTGCCCGTTTTGATCCGAACAATGGTTTCTTCCTTAATGGCAAGCGAGTGCAGATCAGGGGAACTGACAACCACCAGGATCACGCCGGAGTGGGAACAGCAATACCCGATGCCCTGCAGGAATTTCGGATTGCAAAATTAAAAGAGTTCGGATGCAACGCCTATCGCTGCTCGCATAATCCACCCACACCTGAACTCCTCGATGCCTGCGATAAGCTGGGCATGCTCGTGCTGGACGAGAACCGCTTGATGGGCAGTTCACCGGAACAGCTCCAGCAGCTTAAGCGGATGATGCTCCGCGACAGAAATCATCCATCGGTTATTGCGTGGTCGCTTGGGAATGAAGAGTGGGCGATAGAAGGTAACGTCAAAGGAGAGCGAATTGCNNAATTACCTTACGCACGGCGACATTGATGGTCAACATGCCGCGTTCCCCAAGCAGCCGGGATGGGGGACGGAAGAGACGACTGGTTCCGGGACACGCGGCATCTATGAAGAAGACCGCACGAACGGACACATGACCCAGATGGATCTTCAACAAAGGGGCGCCAGTATTGAACGGGGCCTGCAATACTACGACGCCCGGAAGTTTCTGGCAGGGCCGTTTTTCTGNNGATGGAATTGGAAGGGAAAAGAGGGAGAGAACATCAACGTGTGGGCCTACAGTAATTGCGACGAAGTGGAGCTCTTCCTTAACGGCAAAAGTCTGGGGAGGAAAGCCATGAGCCGGCTCTCTCACCTCGAATGGGTGGTGCCGTACCAGCCAGGTGCGCTTGTCGCGCGAGGGTATAACAAGAAGAATGAAGTCGTGACAGACAAGGTTGAAACAACCGGCGATCCGGCAATAGTGAGCGTCGTCCCTGACC
>PMNP01000134.1 GCA_003161755.1 Ignavibacteriota bacterium
CCACAAAGGCCTCAACCTCTGGTTGGGGCCTTTGTGTCTAGTAAGGTGTGGAAGATTGCTTTTTTGAAGGGGAGGGACTACATTTGCAATGACAGATGGTCTCACATAGCTCTCTCTCAACCACTGTAGTGTCGGGAAGTGAAAGCCACTCTCTCTAGTCAACTGATGACAATGCCAGAATTGCAGTGCCCTCTTTGTTCCAACACGGTTCTTCTCGAAGAACCGTTCTATTACCTATTCCATGAAAGAGAATTGTGTGGATACCGTTGCTTGAGGTGTGGCATAATCTTCCTCAACCCTCAACCATCGGCAAAGGAGCTGGTCGAATTATACGGGAGTGAATATTTTGAGGGTGGTGATTTTCGATGCGGGCACGAGGGATGCTATTGCGATCCNNGTGTCTGATCGGGGCATGTTAGATGAAATAAGACGTTGGAAGACTTCCGGAAGATTTCTTGAGATTGGATGTGCAGGAGGTGCGTTTCTGAACATCGTTCAGGAGGCAGGATTTGCGGCGGAAGGGGTTGAATTATCAGAAGCCGCTGCAAGAATTGCACAAGAAAAGTTTGGACTTAAGGTCTTCGTAGGCGATGTCCTGAGTGCAGCATTCGAGAGCGGCCGGTTTGACGTCATCTATATGGGTGATGTCATTGAACATCTACCTGATCCGTTGAAGACAATTGGTGAATTACACAGAATCCTGGCAGAGAAAGGACTTTTGGTCCTGGCACTGCCTTCACAAACAAATACACTCTTTTCTCGGCTTGGATTCGCAGCATATCGACGAATGCACCGGCGTGCGATGGTTTCCATGCCGCCCTACCACTTGTTTGAATACCGGCCCTGCAGCCTGCGGTACTTATTGAAAAGTTGCGATCTAAATGTAGTGCAATTGAAACAAGGACTTATTCCGCCGAGCGAAATCAATCTTAGAGGGTCAATGGTCCAACGATGGGGGAAAAAGATATTTCAATATCCCAACTGGCTGTTGACGCATACTTTTTCAAGTTGCGGAGATCGCATTACCGCGTTCGCGACGAAGGATCAACTGAGCACTGCAGTGAAATAAGACGTCTTTTGCGCGACTATGGTTGGCATGACTGGATCCGAGCGGATTTCGAACTATCCCTGACTTGAACTGCGAATCGACCCCTACCTGGTTTTCACGAAACTTGCCTTTGGCCCCTCTTCTCCTTACGATAGTATGTGAGACGCTTCTCGCGTCTGTACCGTACATGGTACTCCACCTTGACGAAAGGAGGGTCGTTATGACACGCTCCAAGCTCGTCGCGGAATTGTACGTGCACTTTCAACGAATGCGAGACAGTTGGAAACAGGAAACTTTCAAACAGGGAGCTGGCTCACTGGTGTTCTTTCCGGAGGATTATCGCGAGGCAGAATCATTCGCCGATGTCAACTGGCAGTTCTGGGAGTTACCACAAGTCCTTACCTATCTCAAAGAAACATCCGGCAAGGAAATTGTCCCCGAACCTCAGGCCACGGAGTTCTTAACGGAAATCGGCAATGATGAATATGTCGCTCTCGTCGTAAGCTATATGGATACCCCGGAACGACATGATGTCCAGGTCCATAAAATAAACAGAGCCATCCTCAATTGACCTCGTACCAGACGGCCCATCCTCCAAGATGGGCCGTCTGCCATTTACGACGTTTTTCCTCCAACCAGACCACTTTTACTTGCGTTTTTCTAACTTTGTGGTATCATAAGAGTATACCCTCCGTCCCGTTCGACAACATATCTCACAGGTTCCGAAGAGCGCCATAAGCGNNCTCTACAAAGTCTCACGGATGGCATCTCGTCGGTGTGTTGTTGCCCGGCGGAACAGGAATCACATTTCAGGGAGAAACCTCCATGTGGCTGTGGCTCATCATTCCTCTCGTCATCATTGTCGCTGGGATCTTGTTTGAATACCGGCTTCGCAGGCCCGATCTCCTTATTCTCTTCGAATCGAAGGGATCTATCGGGTTCCGCCAAGCCCACTGGTATCCAAGGCACTTCAGCCTGGCCCTTCCGGGAACAACCCACCCGATGGAGATCCGACTCGAAGCGTCCGCCAAGGGAAATGTCGCGGTCATCGTCAAGATGGCCGTAACAGTGGCGGCGTCGCGTGAAGGGATTGGCTCCCTTGTCCGCGTTGGTGGATGGAATGCAGGGGCAGTGGCAAAGGCTGCGAAGGAATTCGAGGCCGTGCTGCAAGGCCAGGTGAAAGAACACGCAGAGATGCTGGGGCTCGAAGCTCTGACTTCCGGCGGATTGCACGACTCCCTCATGCAAAAGGCGGCAATCAGCAGGCGCGACTTTGGTCTCGACATCGTCTCGCTTACGGTGCAATCCATCGACCCGGTGGATTCCTCGATTGCCGACGCACTTCGTCAGCGGGAAACCGCCCGCATTATGGAAGAAACCGAAGTCTTGAACCAGAAGGCTCGTGTTGCCGGGGCTCAGGCAAAACTCAAGGCAGAGGAGCAAATTGCCGCTCTCGAACATGAAATGGAGCTCAAGAAACTCAACCTTCGAAAGGCAGAACAGGAACAGGAAGCGCTACTCGCCTATCGAAGAGTGGAAGATGAATTGAAACGAAGCCGGATGAAACTTGAATTCGACAAGGAGGAAATGCGACTCCTCAAGGAGAATCCCCAGCTTTTGCTCCTTACCCCTCAAGCAGCTCGCCTCGCAGAGGCAAGCCAGACGCTGAGGAACGCGCGAACCGTTGTTTCCCTGGCTCCCGGCGATGCCGACCAAGGCGGCAGGCTCCTTGGTCTGTTTCAACTTTTTCTGGAAAACATGGTGAATACAGCCCCAAAGAAGGTGGATGGGAATATCGAGTGATGAATGGTTCGATGCATAGAGGAGGCCATCCACGCGAGGGGAGAACACAATGATGCCGGGTACGCATGATCCGCTGGAGTACTTTCGGCTCCGGCCCATCAAGGCCGCGAAAGTCTCTGAGATTAGCGAGGCGACTTCCGCTTCCCCTGTCCCACCCGAAGAGCGCGTTAATTTCCACATCGGCAATCCGGTGCAGGATGAGCGTCTCTACTCGGCTTTCTTTCGTTTAGCGTTGGGCCTCGACCAACGTCCGCCATCTAGCGGAACGACGGCCGTGCAGGAAGCCCTCGATGAAATCGGCGGCAGGGCGGGGGACAGGGAGAAGCTCGAATTTCTGTATGATCTGATCAAGAAGAGTGCTCCGTATATGCCGCGGGGAGGGTACCAAAGGAGCAATCCTCACCAACTCATTCGCACCTTTAGTGAATGGCTCGAAAAGGGTCAGCAGGATCCCCTGGCGTATGACCTCGGTGAACAATCGGGGGTGCGCGAGATCATTCTCACCACAGGCGGGATTGTCGAAACGTTTCGGGTGTTTCTCCATGCCTGCTCGATGTTTCTCCTTCATGCGCCTGCCCGGTTGTTTCACTACGGGCTTTCACTTCCCGAACAACTCTGTACTGTGGACAGCATTTCCCTCAGAGCCCTTCCTGCCGACGAAGACCAGGCACTCCATTGCCTTGTAGAGGAACTGAAAAACCATCCGCCGGGGCCTGCGTTTCTGGCACTCGGGAAAATCATGCGCGAGGATTCTCGAAGACTCCTCAGACAAATCTCTTTTGATTTCCCCCTGTTTTTGATCGAAGCCAACGATTCACCGAACAGTACTTCGCTCGCGCGGGAAGCACGGATGAGTCAGCGCGTTCTCCGGTTTCTTACACCCGGCGTGCTCTCGCCAGGGTTGTCTGGCCTTGCGACAACCTTTGTTGCAGGGAATCCGGACTTCACTTCCATCATGGAGGTGGCGCACTTTCAATTGAAGGGGACGCCTTCCTATCCTGAAGTAGAGTACCTCAACCTGTTGCTCGCGAAGGAACGATCGCAACCATCCACGCCGTCCGCAGAAACTGCCGTTGCGCTCTCGGCTGAAAGTCTCTCTGCCACATCACATGCCATCAACCCCATTGCAGTTCATACGCTGGCAACCGCAGCTTCACTGGGATCGATTACTGAGCGACACTCCGGGACACTCAAGAGGATTGCCGATGGGTTTGCCCTCAAAGGAGAGGACCATCTTCGCCATGCGCTCAGCCGTAGANNGCCATGGGCTCAGCCGTGTGCAGCGAATGCTTCCCGTGTTTGATTCCTTTGCCGGGACGGGATATTTCGAGATGTATGAGGGGTTGTTGAACCTTGGCACGTCAACGGATTGGCAATGTGCGTTGCAGCAAGGATTCCTCAGTGCGTTCGTCAGGCATCATCCGGAGTACGACCCCAACGCTTGCGTCGTCGTGAGCGGCTCGTCAAGNNGAACTGCCCTCGGCATTCTCGGCTTTCACTGTGGCCTGCGTTCAGTGGTGATTCCCGATCTCAGCTGGAACTATGAACATTGCTTTCCTGATGTCACTGCCGTCCCCTTGCGTGAAGACCTCCAGCTCGACGTCGACGGACTCATGAGCGCCATTGAAAAGAAGGTAAAGGCTGATCCCCTCTGGCCGACCTACGGAGCCGTCGCGATAAACAATCCACACAATGCCACAGGTCAGACTTTTCGTGACGACGATGTCCGACGGCTTCTCCGTTGGCTCCTTGAACGGAACATCGTTGTGATCGACGACCTTGCCTATCAGAATGTCGCACCAGCTTCTACGCTGCGGGGACCCCAAACGTTGCGGCAATTGGCAGAAGAACTTGTGCGGACCGGCTACCTGACCCAGGAGCACGCCTCGCGGGTCATCGCCGTACATTCGGTCTCCAAGACGGATTGCCTTGCTGGATCGCGTCTTGCGGTGGTGGAAATCCGCGAACCCGGATTGAGACAGCGCTTCTCCGCAGCCATGGGTTTGCTCGCGCCGAACACCGCCGCAATATTCCTGTCATATCTGTTTTACCGCGGC
>PMNP01000008.1 GCA_003161755.1 Ignavibacteriota bacterium
ATGGCCATCAGCCTGCCCCACGGCGTGCTCTTTCGCGGCGGCGCCGAGGAACGCATCCGCACGAAACTGCTAAAGGACGGCCACATTGACACTGTCATTGGCCTCCCGGCGAATCTCTTCTACTCCACGGGAATCCCGGTCTGCATTCTCGTGCTCAAGAGGTGCAAGAAACCAGACGACGTGCTCTTCATCAACGCTGCCGAGCACTTCGAGAAGGGTAAACGCCAGAATATTCTCCTCGACGAGCACATTGAGAAGATCGTTGAAACCTACCAGAACCGCAGCGAGGAAGAGCGCTATTCAAAGCGCATCTCAATTGAGCGCATNNTGCGAGGGACAAGCATAATCAGTTTCTCAAAGAGCTTGGACTGCCGCCAATACCTTCTGGCAGCAAATCCTCCGATTAGACGCAGCGAAAGAATTGAAAACTTCTTGTGATGCTACACAGCATTTGTCCGATCCAAGTCGATCAAGAAAGAACAGCAAGTGCAACCGCACTCGTTCTCGAACAGGCAGAAGTACTCTGCACAGAATGGGCCGAGGAATCGTAATCAGAAAGACTCAAAAGCAGGGGCTGGNNGGCACATAACACGCCCAACAACGCCGCCCGCCTACTTCCGCCTTTGGCTGACTTCGGCGGGTAAACTCCGTTCGGAGAGGGTTGGACCAAACACACAATTCAGAAACGACAAGCTGGGTCATGCGGGCCTGCCCGCCCACACGACTTGGTTGCACCCTTAAAGTGCGGTCGGGCAGGCGTTGTTGGGCGAGACGTTTTGCGAAACGCGCCGCCCAGGAATGGAGGGACATATCAAATCAGCTGATCGAGATTGCAGGACTCGTGAACGACACGGTGAATTTCAACGGTGTTTCCGCAGATGATATAGAACACGAGGTAAGATTCCACTACCAGTCCCCGGTATCCGTACTCCCGGAGTTTCGTGTACGGGGAATGCGTCCCAGGAGAGGATGTTGTTCCAGCTGGCTGATACGTTCATCCAGCTTGTCGACAAAGGTCAGTGCCCTGCTTGGGCTGTCCTTTGCGATGAACTCCAGAATCGAAAGGAGGTCGTTCTGGGCAACAGGGAGATAGCGCAACGTGGTTTTAGCGGGCATGAACTCGACGACGGAGTTTCGTCATCATCTGTCGATGTGTGATCCCCTTCTTTCCTGCAGCAGACTGGGCCTGGGCAAGCCCAAGTTTCTCAAAAAGGTCAACCTGGGCTTTGAGGCGTTCGTAATGATCGATGGTCATAACAACCAAATCGCCTTCGCCATTCGTCGTGAGATAGACGGGTTCATCTTTCTCATGACAAATCGACGCAATCTCGCGCGTTCGATGCCTGAAACTGGAAATCGACTTGATGATTGGCATTCGTCCTCCTCTTGTTGGGGGGATCAAATTAGTACCAAATAAGCTCATAATCAAGTACGATGGCGGGCGGCGCACTTCGCATAACAGCAGTAAGCCCGCCGCTCGCACATCTGCCAAGGCAAGGGCGAAATCAGGTGGTTGCAGTATAATGGGAGTCGCGGGCTTACTGCACACGTTTTGCGCCACGCTGTGCTTACATTCGGGAGCAGGCATATGAGTCAATCATTTAGGTCGTTCGTCTTCGGAGTTCAACATGAAACCATTTCAATCTGACTTACAAGAAATATCAACTATGCTCGTGGTTTCCGACCTTGTCAAATCGGAGAGATTCTATACCAACTATCTCGGGTTTGAAACCGTTGAGAGCATTCAAGGCCTACGGAGATTGAAGAGAGAACATTTCTATCTTTACCTGATTACGTTCAGTCCACCGACTTCAGATAGACCCGACGTATCACTTGAAATGCTCAATCACACCGAGAAGACCAACGTTAATTTGGTTTTCCGTGTGAGGGACTGTAACAAGGTGTATTCCGAATTGAGAAAGAACGGTCTCACTTTTCTTACCGAACCTCAATCACCATCGTGGGGAGGTCGGAGGGTATTCACGAGGGATCCCGATGGTTACCTTATCGAGTTTGAACAGGCTGAATAGTTCGGACACGCACAGCCCGGCGTATAACAACCGGCACCACGCCGCTCGCACATTTGCAAAGGCGATGTTGAAACAGTGGTTCAAAACATAGGGTGCTCGCTCCACGCCTCACTCATTTGTAGAAAGCGCGGGGTTCGGTGTGGCGTGGTGCCTTGAGCGTTGGTTGAAATATTTGCCCCGAACAAAAAGCGCCCGCTAAGAACGCCGCATCGTGCGACGTAAAGAAAAGAGAACAGAATGAATTGGATGGAAATTACTGCAACAGTTTTTGGCCTAATTTGTGTTTTCCTCACAATCCGTCAAAACATCTGGTGTTGGCCTACAGGACTCATTCAAGTTTTGCTCTACATTGTTGTCTTTTACCAAGCAAAGCTCTATTCCGATTCAGGTCTCCAGATTATCTATGTAATCGTGTCAATTTATGGCTGGTATCAATGGCTTTATGGGAACAAAGACAAGTCTGCACTCCCTGTAACTTCTACGGGCACTATATTTCTTCTTATCTGGGTGATTGTTGGAATACTTGGAAGCCTGGCGTGGGGCTACATTATGAAAACCAATACTGATGCAGCGGCACCCTACGCCGACGCGTTTATCGTTGTCTTGAGCCTCATTGCCCAATGGCTCATGACAAGAAAGAAGCTTGAATCTTGGTATTTCTGGATTACCGTCGATGTCCTGGCTGTTGGGGTCTATTTGTATAAGCATCTCTATTTCACAACCGGGCTCTATGCAGTTTTTCTAATTCTTGCCATTTGGGGTTTATTGGCGTGGAAGAAACCGACCTCTATTCTTAAGGCTCATGCCGCATGAAGACAACCGGCCTGACGCTTGGTAAGTTCGCACCTTTTCACAAAGGGCATGAATTCCTACTATCCTCTGCCCTTGCTATCGTCGATAATCTCATTTGCTTAATTTACGACAGTCCAACAATTACCAATATTCCTCTGACTGTGCGTGCAAACTGGATTCGCAGCATTTTTCCAACAGTTGAAGTTATTGAGCTTTGGGATGGACCTTCAGAAGTGGGTGATACGCCCGAAATCAAGAATATGCATGAGACCTATATCCTGAAATTGCTAAATGGCAGGAAAATCACCCATTTCTTTTGTGGCGAGTTCTACGGCGAACACATGAGCATCGCACTAAATGCCCAAAATTGCCTTATCGACCCCCGAAGGGTAAACGTTCCAATTTCCGGAAGTGAGATACGTGAAAACCCATTTCAACACAGGGAACACCTTTCCCCTACTGTATATAAAGATTACATAACGAACGTGGTATTCCTGGGTGCTCCGTCTACCGGTAAATCGACATTAGCAGCAGAACTTGCAAAAACATTCAACACAGTATTTATGCCAGAATACGGAAGAGAATATTGGGAATCACATCAGGTTAATCGTCGATTGAGTCTTGAACAACTTCTCGAAATCCCCGAAGGCCATCTTGAACGCGAAGACCAACTGCTTTTAAAAGCTAACAAGTTCCTGTTCACCGATACAAATGCATTGACCACAAATATGTTTTCAAAGTATTACCATGGCAGGAGTCATCCCAATCTTTCTAAATATGCGGACAATTGTTTCTTCAGGTATGACATTACCTTTCTATGTGATTCCGATATTCCCTATGATGATTCATGGGATCGGTCAGGAGACGCAAACCGCCAGGTTTTTCAAAAACAAATTGAAGCCGATTTAATCTGTCGTAAGATCCCTTACATTTTGCTAAGCGGTACACTAAGTGAAAGAATGGCAAAAGTTGAATCGACGCTGTCCAGATTTGTGAAATTCAACTCTATGGGTTCTTTCTTGTAGAAACAGATTGTATGCTGGCCGTCCCGGCCAGAATACAAGAACGCGGGCGCGGAAAGATCAGGGAAAATACATCAACCAACAGCCGCATGGCGGGCGCAAAGCCGCCCAAACCGCCAATCCGCCATCCGCCAATCCGCCAATCCGCCAAACNNATAAAATGTAAGCATGGCGGACATTCGCTCCATTGCGCTCCGCCGGAAGTTGAAACCTGGCGAGTAAACTCGCATCGGCCTGTTACCTAAACGTTATGCGCGAGCACATCTGCATGTGACTATGCGGTTTCCGGCACCTTTAGTGGAGGAATCATGAACAATGAACACAATCGAGTCTGTCCTGTCGAACTTGCCTCATCACTTGACAGCAACGCCAGACGCTGGCTTCAAAACCCAGAGAAGATTCTTGCTCCGTTCGTCACAGAAGGCATGAAGGTTCTTGATGTCGGTTGTGGACCCGGATTCTTTTCCATCGAATTGGCAAAACTGGTGGGTGTAACTGGACGTGTGATCTCCGCCGACCTGCAGTCCGGCATGCTTGAGGAACTCAGTCGCAAGATTAAAGGTACCATGTTGGAACCACGAATCACGCCTGTTCAATGTCAAGGGGACAAGATCAATGTCACTGNNTTTCATTCTCGCATTTTACATGGTCCACGAGGTCCCAGACAAGGCTGCTCTTTTTCGGCAGTTGAGGTCTGTTTTGAAGGAGAACGGGAGAGTTCTGCTCGTCGAGCCGAAACTGTTCCATGTGTCCAAGAGCGAATTTGAATCAACGCTTGGTCTAGCCGAGAAGGCAGGATTCACAATCACCCAAGGCCCTAAGCTGCTTTTGAGTTGGTCTGCGGTTCTGGGAATCAACTCGGTTGCCGCCTAGATGTTGTGCTGCAAACCACCCTCGATAATGAAATGTGCCTTCGCCTAACAAACGCCAAACCGGTCCGATCCGCCAATCCGCNNCATCGGCGGGGTAAACGGTTTGCCTAAACGTTATGCGAAACGCCCCGCCCCGGGCTGGTGTGGAGAATGAGACGGATTTCCCGTAGCTTGTATGAATGGCAAGTGTACTGATCGAGAGGAGCGAGGAAGATGGCAACAGCACAGCAATTCACAGCTATCATTGAGCGGGACGACGATACATACGTGGCATTGTGTCCTGAGCTGGATATCGCAAGCCAGGGAAAGAACGTCGAGGAGGCACGGATGAACCTCAAGGAGGCCATCGAGTTGTTTTTCGAATCGGCATCTCCGCAAGAGGTTCGTGAGCGGGTTCACGATG
>PMNP01000318.1 GCA_003161755.1 Ignavibacteriota bacterium
GTCGACGAGAATCCCACAGTGCCAGAGCCCACTGTCCATTGAAGCGGGAGAAACATTGTTCTCCCCATGCCTCAAATGCGTGGACGATAACTTCCGTATCCGAATGTGTGCGGAACCGGTGACCATCGGCTTCCAAGTCTTTGCGAAGCTCGACATAGTTGAATATTTCTCCGTTGAAGACGATCCAAAGGGTCTCATCTTCATTGGCCAATGGCTGTTGACCGGAGGAAAGGTCGATAATGGACAATCGTGCATGGACAAGCCCTGCATGGTGATCACGGTACATCCCGTATTCATCAGGTCCCCTGTGACGAATCATGCCGATCATCCGGCGAAGGAGATCGGCCGACGGTGGACCAGGAACATTCTCCTGATGGAGTATGCCAGCTATCCCGCACATACCGTTACTCTGTTATGGAGGATTGAGGAACGCCGCCACGATGGTCGATTTCCGGAACAGATACAGAAAGAACAGACGTTCGATGGAGGGGAAGCGTCCCTCTCCTTTTTGCCTCGATGTCCTGGAACACCCTTCGGACCTGTTCTTCCGTAAGCCCGATGCACGACGCCACAGCATCAGGCGTGATGCCATTATTCAGTGCATAAAGACAGAGATCCATCTGGTGATAGGGAAGCGCAAAATAGAATTCCTCCTGCGTTTGTGCCAGCGAGAATGTGTCGGTTGTGGGTGTTCGCCGAAGGATTTCATCAGGGACTCCGAGCGCGCCAGCGATCTGGTACACCTGCGATTTGTACAAGTGCGCAATAGGTTTAAAGTCCGCCAACCCATCTCCTCCTTTCACGAAAAACCCCTGATCATACTCAAGTCTGTTCGGAGTTCCGCAGACGGCATAATTAAGACGGTCAGCATGATAGTAGGCCATCATGGTTCTCGTCCGCTGCTTAAAATTCGTAGCAGCGACGAGTTGCAGATATGCTTGGAGCGCCATCCGTTCTGTGAGTGATTTGCCGTCGGGCATTTCCACTGTGAGCCGGGAGAGATTGAGGCGGTCACCCGAAAGAATCGACGGGATCACGATTTTGAACTTCCAATCTTCCTTTGCATCGGGGAACACCATGCGGATTGCTTCCCATTGGCGCCGATAGCACCCAGCCCCATCAAGAATCGGGGCAATATCTTCCGTCAACGAAGGCATCCCAAGCCGTTGTGTCAGAAGTTGGCCAAAGGAAAGTGCTGTCGAAGAGGAATCTCGTTCAGGAAGAAAGAGCACCAAAACGTGATCTGGGCCAAGGGCCCGGGCACACAGAGCAGCACACGTCGCGCTATCGATCCCTCCGGACACCGCCACGACTGCTCCTTTGCGGCGGAATACACGGGGAACGATCGCGCGGATTGATGAAGTTATTGTCTCTATCTCACGCTCTGCATCGACCGTCAGCACTGATTTTGAAAACGTCATCGCCACGCCATCCGAGTTGCTGTGTGTGATTGAGGTGATGCTACGGGGGAAGACCCCGATTGCGTGTCCCCGGCATTACTTCGCCGGGGACGGCAATCGAAAGTCCAGTCTACTTGAGAAGAAGCATCTTTTTCAGAAGCGTATTGTCAGACGTTATCATTCTATAAAAATAGATCCCACTAGCCAACCCTGTCCCATCAAATCGAATGGTGTAGACACCCTGCGCTTGTTGCTGATCGACAAGTGTCGCCACGTGCTGTCCAAGAACATTATACACCTGTATCGACACATGTGATTCACGCGGGAGTGCATACCCAATTGTCGTTGATGGATTGAATGGATTCGGGTAGTTCTGCTGCAACGTAAACACCCTTGGTATTTCAGCAGTCTTTGCTGGCGCCACGGAAACTATCGTCCCGGGGGTGACATCGCCTGGAGCAATTGGCACAAGATAATAATTGGCCGATGCGCTCCCTGTGTCAGCCTGACCCACTATGCCAGTGAAGACAAAGACCCCTTTTGGAACTGGCGTGCCATCGGTCTGAGTGTTTGCTGCCAGGCCGATTCTCAGCGCTGCGTTTTTGGCTGTGTCACCTGGATCGACAATGGTGTAGCTTGTTGAAGGCTTGAACAGCGAGTCGGTGCTCAGCACAATCCGAAGATCTCTGACCTGAACAAGTCGTGATTCAAAAGTCTCCCCTTGCGCCGCAATCTGTTGCAGTGTCAACACTATGGGGGCCATGGTCGTATCGCTCCCCAGGATCTCCCATTGCAGCAGGTTGGCCCCGCCTATTTGCAACACATGTCCCGCATTGGCAGTTCTCCCGAGAATGCGAAGAATCGAGCCCTTCGTCACCGAATGGTTGGCAACGGAGTCACTCAATGCCCCCGAGGAATCATGAAGTGCCAATCCTCCCGACGTATCCTGCAGATAGACGTATGAGCCGTAGGCCCGCGTCACAGTTCCAACGAAGGAAACGAGACTGCCCGCTGCCAACGCTCTCACCTGGCTCAGATGCAGGAAGAACCCACGGCCGGAGAGGCTGACGGTATCCACTGGCGTCGACGGGATGCTTGAAAAAACCACCTTCGCTGCAACTCTGGACGTGTCAGACGGAGTGAAGGCCACAAAGAATTTTGTGCTATCACCAGCCGCGACCTGCACTGAATCTGGTGTCACGCCGAACGCGCCGCCGGGGACTACCTGGGCAAAGATCTTCAGCAGTGTATTGCCTCCATTCTTCACCCAGAGACTATCAGTTCGGGAGGTCGCGACCATGACGGAGTCGAAAGCAATGGACTTCCGGGCGATCGCCATCATAGAGGTGTCCTGTGGTCCAACCGTAAAAGTGTTTTCTGCGGCAAGAGGGGAACCTGCGTACCCATTGTCAATTGCCTGGACACTCCAGTAATATCGGCCCTTGGAAAGACCGTGCAGAACCCACGTCGTATCTGTGCCCTGAGGACCGNNCTTCGTCGGCCGCTCGAATCAGCGAGGGGTGATATGACGTTACCACCGCCGGGAGTTGTCCCGACACGCAAATTGTAGGTAATCCCCGCGGACGGAGTCTTGGCATCCGTCGTTCTCCCCCATGTCAAACGCACCGACGAGGAATCGATTGCAGTCACGCCGATGAGCAACGGCGCCGCAGGAGGAGTGTTCGCAGCAAATGGTAAAGTGCCCGATGTCCCGGGTCCGGTATTCCTGTAGAGGATTGTCGTGTCAATGGCTATTCCTACTTTGGTCCCAGTGACAAGAGCATCGAGGTAGCCATCATTGTTGAAGTCCCCCCATGCAACACCGCCGTTTGCCACCTCTGGCGGACCGAGCGGTTGATTGGTAAACGTCCCATTCCCAACGCCTTTGTAAAGCCCGGCGTTGCTCCCGTAGCCATCGA
Source organism: Ignavibacteriota bacterium (assembly GCA_003161755.1). The sequence goes on from PMNP01000318.1 coordinate 3,320, forward strand.
CGACCAGATCAAGTATGCCATCGCCGTCATAATCACCCACTGCTACGGCAGCCTGGTTCATTGACGGAGGTTGAACCTCGGGAACAGCAGTAAACGATCCGTCCCCATTATGATTCAGATAGACAATGGATGTATCGAGGATGGGGAGCGAATCGACAGCAGGCCCCGTCAACCCTGTGACATACACATCCAGGTATCCGTCATTGTTGAAATCTCCGAAAGCTATTGCTCCTCGTGCAACGCCAACAAAGTGCGCGTTGACATCTTCTGTAAAAGTGCCGTTTCCATGGTTATTGTGAAAGAGTTTGGTCTTCGACTGTGGATCAAGCCAGTTACTGAGGTTGGTCCTTCCACAAATAAGAAGATCGGGATACCCATCATTGTCGTAGTCACCAAATNNCTGTGGCCATTAACGCCCAAGAGGTTGGCGCTCGTGACTTCAGCAAACGTCCCATTTTTTTGGTTCTGATAGAGTTTCGTGATCGCCCCTGCGCTGTCAAAGGCACTCACAACGAGATCGAGGTATCCATCATTATTGTAGTCACCCCAGGCGAGTCCACCATAGGAAACCGAATGGAATGGGGTTCCGGGAACGAGGGAAAACGTTCCATTGCCGTTGTTGTGATACAACCTTGTCAAATTATTGCCAAGGGTGTCGATGCCGCCAACAACCAGATCGAGAAAGCCATCGTTGTCATAATCACCCCAAGCCGCCGCTCCAATCGCAACAGGCATGATTCCTGCATTGATGTCGGTAAATGAACCATCCCCGTTGTTCCGATAACTTTTTGCAACGGCCTTGGTGACATCCAACACCGGAGCGCCCGAGGTATCCAGCGTTCCAATTATGACAAAGTCGAGAAACCCATCATTATTAAAATCCCCCCACGCAACAGCCGATTCCTCAACTTGAGGAAAGCCCATGCCTGTGACGGGAGAAAAGGATGTTTGAGCGTGGATGGAAGGAGAGACTCCCAGGATGAACAGGACCGCGAGCGCCGCAAATAGCCGACCGGTCGTGTCACCGCGAGTTTTGGTCAATGATTTCATCGGTGTATCTCCCAATTGTTGGAGTTACGAATCTTAGAGCAGGTTTGTGTGTCCTCCGTCTGGGCAAAACTCACGTGGATCGTCGCGACTAAAAACCATTCACACGGGGATTCATACATTCAAGGATTGAATTCCATGTGTCTGGCGTGCGATCTTCTCACGGACGCCCGGGCGGAAAAGGAAACGACGACGACCCGTTTCCACCCCCACCATTGTTGCCTGCACCTTTCCCTCGACTTAAAATGAGGGCAACAATTCCTCCAACAGCTGCAGCTCCGCCGGCCACCCATAAAACGGTGTTGGATCCCGACTGAGCTGCCGCACCACCAACGGGTTTTGCATCTATCACGAAATACACATCCTTTTTGTCCACTCCTCCCGGAAAGTCCCGCTTCACACTCCACGCAACCCGCCAGCCCGTCCCTGGGAACATGTTTGGACCAACATCTCCCGAGACGAACTTCGGAGCAACCTGGTAGGCCGGATCGGATCGTTTTCTCATCGACAGCGTCACCGAATATACTTCTTCCGGTGAGCCACTGAGGTCATAGTAGACGTAGATGATATCGTCGGAGAATTCGGTCTTTGTGACTTTTGCACGGAGATCATCGGCAAGCGCCTGGACTGTTGCCCAATCTGCAAGCATGAAGAGTGCAAGAACGAAGCGGAACAGCGTAGTCCTTCTCAGAAAACGTTCCATGGAGAGGCCCGGAGGTTATTTAAGGAACATCAGCTTCCGTACAAACGAGCGATTGCCTGGCACGGTCATCCGGCAGAGGTAGACACCACTACTAACAATGATTCCACGATCATTGTTCCCCTCCCATCGGAAGAGATATCGTCCGGTTTCCAACGGACCTTCGTGGACCGTGCGTATTTTCTCGCCCAGAATGTTATACACGACTAACGAAACAACACCGGTGACAGGGATCCGTACTGGGATGATCGTCGAGGGATTAAACGGGTTTGGATAGTTCTGCTCGAGAGCGTAATCTCTCGGGATCAACTGATCAATTTTCTGAATGACCCGCAAAGAGTCACCAACGAGGATTTCCAGCGAAGTGGTTGGTCCGGTCGGAGGGAACTCATACAGCGGATTCTTGCGCAAATCCTGTGACCTGGCATGACCGGGGTCGACAAGGAAAGCAACAAGGGAACTCGGTATTGCGTCTGTTCCTATTACACGGATTTCGTGGTTCAGGGCTTGCTCTTTTGGATCAGGGATGCGGACAGTGAAATTCCATTGCGCGATCTCCCGCACAGGCGGGCGAATATCAGAGGCAAAGGCACTCGCCGCGTTGTCCCAGGATGGCCGTTCAAACACCACCTGCGGCATTGCTCCCGGCGTATGCGGCTTGTGGAAGTCAAAACGGTCTCTCCCTTCGCTTGCTCTAGGGGCGACGCCGAACCACAGAGCGCGATCCGTTGCTACTCCGGCTTTTTCCAGTGAGATATCCACGCTCCACGAGGAATCTGAAGGTACACTCCGAACGTCGGCTACAGGGCGTAACAACGCCCCGCCAAAGGGGACGACCATTGACAAAAGGCTGTCGGTATTCTCAAAGTAGTAGCCCGTGTATGGGGCGAATGTTTGCGATGCTGCCATTCCTGAGCCATCAAAGCCGAATATTTTGTTCACCATGTCGTTGTTGGCGTGTTGAACCTGGGACCATGTGATGGAAAACGGGATNNCCCTCCTCGGAGCGGAATCCTGACAATGCCGCTCGTGTCCGGCAAGGCAGAAGCTACAGTATCATTCACGAGCCAGCTGCCTCGTTTGATCAGCCAGAACGCCTTCCCGGAACCAAACGCAAACAAAGTATCTCCCGACGAGTACGGGATGAGGTAGTTCGCCGCAGCTCCATTGTCATAGTACATCATCCAATCCGTTCCCGACGTGCCGCCAAGAAACTTCGTGATAGGCATTGCACTTGATCCTGGCAGGCCGACGATGCGGTAGTCCGTCGGCTGATAGCTCCCCGGAGAATCATATTGGGGGTATGTTATCGTCGACGACACGGAGAATCTCAGAGGGAACGTATTGAACTGCCAGGTGTCACCGTACGAACTGGTGGCACCATTGATCATTCGCGTCTTCACGTGCCAAAAGTATGCAGCAAACGATTGCAGCGTGGTCACCAAACGTGACGCCGTCGTGATTGACGAGTCATCAATGATGAGGCTGCTGAATAATGGATCNNACCGCATTCGATGTACCACCGCCGGGAGGACCATTGACCACCGTCACTGACCTGCTGCCAAGAGATGCAGAAGCGGTGATGGTGATGTTTGCCGTTAGGAGAGTGTCACTTGCAACGGTGACAGCATTCACAGTAATACCCGGTCCGGAATTAAACGTTGTTGCTCCTGCAAGGAAATTCGTCCCGGCAAGCGTCACCGTCAGCGTTGCATAGCGCTCCCCGTGAACAGGGGCGATGGAAATGAGCGTTGGAACAGGATTGTTCCCGACGATAAATCCGTTCGTGATAACGGTCGCGCCACCTCCTGGTGGAAGGTTTGCGACAGTGATCTTCTTCGCCCCAACCGTCACGTTTGAATCCATGCGGAGCGTCACGGTCAACTGAGTAAAGCTATTGACAACAGTCGCTGTGGCAATGTGCGGATCGGCCACGGCGACAATGGTGACGCCGTTGATGAATCCGGTGCCTTTAATCGTCAAGTCAAGTGTCTGGCCCGCAAGACCGTTTGGAGGATCAATTGACGTCACCGCAGGGACGGGGTTGAGAACATTAATAGTGTCGCTCGTACCAACTTCCACCCCGCCAGTTCTCTGTGCAGTAATCACGAATCGGCCAGCACTGGTGAAAGCAACAGGATAGTCAACCAAGGCTCCATTGACAAAAGCGGGAGTAACGCCGGACCCGACGGACATTGTTCCGCTGCCGGTCAGTGAAGCACTCCCGGTGAAGCTGGTCGCCAGGTTCCTATAGACGTCCAAGGCCTGAACGCGTATCCAAAACGCAGTCTGGGCATACTTCTGCGTAACACCGTCGGAGTCCTTCGTCGTGATGAGAAAACTCCTGATCGTATCCGATAAATTGGTTAATTGAAAGAGCGCAGGAGGAACGCCTCGCAGCAACGCGGTATCCGCATATGATCCGGCGATTGTGTTGGCAACACATGGCGGGGCAATAGCTATCCCGCCGGCATTGGAAACCATAACGGTGTCGAACTTTCCGCCAAACGCACCGGACGGGCCGATAAGAGGCGCATNNGAAACGGACTGGCGAGCCACCCACCGGGTTCGCCATGGAATCCTGCACAATCACCGCCAGTGCCACTCCCATAGTGTGATTCACGATGGCCGATTGCGGCGTGGAACCCGCAACAGCAACAAGCCTGGCCGCCGTCCCCGAAACTACCGTGATCGTATCTGAAGGAAATTGTTGGAGACCGGAAAGGGTCGCCACAATCTGTACTCTTCCGATCTTATGGCCATTCAATGTGGCGCTCTTCCCATCTGGACTGGGAACGAGATCGCTATCGGCCACAGATCCAGAGATTTTGCTTACGCTCCAATTTGCTGTGGCGTTATCGATAAAATTGCCGTCAGCGTCTCTTCGAATGGCATACGCCTTCAGGCTTCGGCCCGACATGAGCGTTTCCGCCGGAACAACCTGCCCTGTTCCATTCGCAGCGGTTTCGACCAGGATTTTTGAGGCGGCGCCTGCATTGACCACTGTCAGGGTATCTGAAGGAACCGATATGAGTCCGGAAACAGATGCCGTAATTGTCGCCCNNTTCCCATCCGATGCTGCCACGAGATCCGCCGCCACCACACCTCCGGAGTGGCCCAATGTCCATGAGGCCTGAAGATTTCCCGCATAATTGCTGAATGCGTCGCGCCCGATTGCGTAAACTGTAACAGGTGTTCCCGAACTGATGTTCTGTCTTCCCAGAACTGTTCCAGAACCATTAGCCTCGGTTTCGACGATTACTCTGTTTGCCGGGGCGGAAGCAATGCTGAATGTGTCACTCACCACTGCACGCGCTATGGTAGAGATCGTGGACCCCGNNACCTGCAAAAGTTGCAGTGCCCGAGCTGGTATCAACTGCGACTACTTTTGTCGTACCAAGAAGCGAAGCACCGTGCGTCGCCGTATCACCAATCCCGATTGTTACGGCCTGTGCGGTACCCGTGACGACATTGCCAAACGGATCCAGCATAGCAGCGACCGGTTGTCGTGAGAAAGCCACCCCCGCAATGCTATGCACAGGTTGAGAGCTGAAGGCGAGCCTTGCAGCAGGAGCAGGACGCACCTGGAATGTTGTACTCGTTGCTCCCGTGAAGCCGGGAGAAACTGCGTTCAATTGCTTGCCCGTTCCCGACGTCAGAATAGTGAGACTGTCAAAGACTGCAACTCCACTAGCGCTAAAATGCGTCACCACTCCACCCTGGAGTGATCCTCCGCCGAGAAGTGACAGGGAAATTGGAGCGCTGCCAACGGTAACGGGATTGCCGAGCGAATCCTGGATCATCACAATCACAGAGGGCTGGATCCTTGTTCCGGCAACAACAGATGTGGGCTGCTGTGTGAACACCAGACGCGTTGGACTGCCTGATGTGACGGTGAACGGCTGACTGATGCTTGTTTTTGAAACTCCCCCCGCAGTTGCAGTAAACGTGTACTGCCCCGCCTTGTCAATGGACAATCCTCCGAATGTAGCCCGCCCGGTTGCGATATCTGAGGTCACGGAGGTCTGTCCGCGAAGCTGCGCCCCGGAGGGGATTGTCAGTGAAAGCGTTATCGTAAGAGCATTCCCAGTAACAACATTCCCAAATACATCGTGAACTTCCACGACCGGCGAACTGCTGAGGGGCAGGCCCGCAATACTCACTGCTGGCACTGAGAGGAAGACCAGACTGTCAGGCGAACCTGCCTGGACAGCGAACGAGTCTGAGCTTACTGGCGTCAACCCTGCCGCAACAAAATGCAACCTCTCTCCCCCCACGTGGCTGAACACCAGATCCGGAAATGAAGATTCGCCTGAACCATTCGTCGGCTGCGTCAACGTCCCGATGAGCCCGCCCGAGATCGCTGTTGCATTGNNCGGGAGTAATCACGCTGCCCGCCGCCACCGTTCCCGAAGGCTGGGCACTCATCACGAGAGCAAAGGCAGTGTCCGGTCCAACACTCATGATAATGGTGCTGTCTGGAAGGATTGCTGGAGCGGAAAAACGAATCCGTATCTGCTCGGCCACCGAATAGTTCAGGTTGGAAAACGTCGCCACGCCCCCTGTCGCCGCAACACTCAGTGTCCCGCTCAGAACTCCGCTTCCACCTAAGACCTTTGCGGTGATGGTACTCGTATCAGTCGGCACAAGGTTTCCATCCGCATCTTCAACCGTCACCATAGGGCCGGGAATGATGATGTGTCCAGCGATTTGCGCCACTGATGGCTGCCGCGTTACGACAAGGCGTCCAGGGGATCCAGAGAGAGCATTGGCTGTAAATGTCAGTGGACTTCCAGCAATGGGTGTTGTCCCAGAACCGTTTGATGTTGCCTGCACAAGATACTGACCTGCTTTGGTGCCGAGAGTCAATTGAGAGCTCACCTGTCCATTGACATCGGTTGTCGGACTCACTGCACTTAAGCCCGAACCAGTCGATCCAACAGGAACCGAAGTAATGCTGAAATTCACGGCAATCCCACTCACAGGGTTCCCATCAGCATCGGTCACCGACGCGACAAACGGCAACAGCGCAGAACCCACGGCTGCCATCTGGTCGTTGCCGCTAACTAGTGTCAACGTCGCGGCAGGTCCGGCTGTACCGGCAATATGAAAACGCGCAACGCTGCCCGGCAGCGAACTTGACCGGACTCCAACAACGTAGAGACCTGCTTTGCTCCCCACCGTAAACCCTGTGGCGGCATGCCCATTAGGACCTGTTACCGCAGTTGGTTGAGTAAAGGACTGTCCCGTCGCTCCGAGAGGAAGAGAATCCGCGGCAAATGTGACTTGGACACCTGGGAGCGGATTGGCTCCGGCATCTGTCACCAGCACGATCAATTGCGATCCTGTTGCTGTACCCACCGTTGATGTTTGATTGTCGCCTGCAAAAACACTGATACCTGCCGCAGAGCCTGGTGTTGCAGTCGCCGCAAATGATACAGGGCTCCCCAAGAGTGCACCTGAACTGGCGTCCACAGTATAGCTTCCTGCCTTGTTGCCAAGCGTGAGCGTCGTGCTCGCCTGTCCATCAGAGCCAGTCAGGACAGGATTGATCGTACTCATAGACTGGCCGGTTGCACCGATCGGCACTGCAGCTATCGAGAAATTTACCGCGACGCCAGAGTCGGGATTTCCTCCCACATCCACAACTTTTACGACAAATGGGCTGAGGCTTGAATTGATCGTCCCAGTCTGGCTGTTACCGCTTACGAGAGAGATCGCCGACGCCGGACCCACAGTTGCAGTTGCGGAAAACGACAGCGGACTTCCCGCCAGTCCTACAGAAGTCGCATTGACAGTATAACCGCCGACCTTGTTGCCAAGTCGCAATGTCGTGCTCGCCTGCCCATCGGGTCCGGTCACTGTTGAAGTAGTAGTAAGGGCCTGACCGCTGTCGCTGGCCGGATGAGTGGTAATCGCAAAGGCTACTGTAACACCGCCGACAGGGTTTCCTCCCCCATCCGTCACCTTTACGACGAACGGACTCAGCACAGAATTGATCGCCGCATTCTGCCCGTTACCGCTCACGATGGCGATCGCCGAAGCCGACCCCACTATNNCACTATTGCAGATGCGGAAAAGGATAGAGGGCTCCCCGAGAGCGCCCCTGAACTTGCGCTTACCACATAACTTCCCACTTTATTGCCAAGCGTTAACGTTGTGCTCGTTTGGCCATCGGCACCGGTCACGCCAAACGCATTGTTAATCGACCCGGTTGCGCCGATCGGGGATGAAGTTATCGAGAAATTTACCGTCACTCCCGAGACGGGATTTCCTCCCACGTCCGTTACCTTCACCACGAACGGACTCAGCACAGAATTNNAATTGATTGCCGCAGTCTGGCCGCTTCCACTCACCGCGGCTATTGTCGTAGCCGAGCCCGCAGTTGCCGTTGCTGTAAAGACTCGTGGACTTCCTGTAAGCGACCCGGAGGTTGCATCCACAACATAGTTTCCAACCTTATTGCCGAGTGTCAACGTTGTACTGGTCTGACCATCTGCGCCTGTCACACCAGAAGCATTGTTAATCGACCCTATTGCACCGCTCGGCGAAGATGTTATCGAGAAATTTACTGTCACTCCTGACACAAGATTTCCTCCTGCGTCCGTCACTTTCACGACAAACGGGTTGATCGCAGAATTGATCGCCGCACTCTGTCCGTTGCCACTCAGGATGGCAATCGCTGTAGCCTGTCCCACCGTTGCGGTTGCGGAAAACGATTGTGGACTCCCCGAGAGCCCGGCGTTGCTGGCGCTCACCACATAGCTGCCAATTCCGTTCCCCAACGTTAGCGTAGAGCTCGTTCGNNCGTCACACCAGAGAGCGTCGTAAGGGATTGTCCTGCCGCGCCGCCCGGAACGGAAGTAATGCCAAACGTTACTGTTATTCCGCTGACAGGCTTGTCATCGACATCGTTTACTTCCACGACAAATGGTGCGAGAGTCGACAGGATGCTCCCACTCTGGCCATTCCCAGAAATCTCCAGAAGTTTTGCCGCTGAGCCAGCAGTTGCAGTTGCGGTGAAGGAGACCGGTGTAATCCCTGGTGCGCCCGTCACGCTCGCGCTCACCACATACTGGCCGACCTTCGTCCCGAGTGACAATGTTGTGGAAGCCTGTCCATTAGCGAGAGACTTGGAAGTCAGGGGTGAGAGAACTTGCCCAGTTGTACCTACTGGCTTTGTATCCAACGAAAATGTGACGCCCACATTGTCTACAGGATTCCCGTTGGCGTCAGTTACGAGAATAACAAATGGTGAGAGCGTCGAATGGGTAACCGCTGACTGGCCCGAGCCTGAAACGATGGCGATCGTTGCAGGAGGACCCGCAGTAACGGAGAAAGGCGCACTGGTTCCTGGCGTGAGAGAAACTGTAGACGCTGTGAGAACAACCCCCGATTCCGCTTTGGTATAGGTACACCCGCTAATGGTAACGTCCGATTGTCCTGCCAGGATATCTCCTGAGATCGTTCCACCTAAGGTTCCAGTCCCGGTAGTGAGCGACAGCGTTACTGTCGTGACAGATGCCACGGCTGCAGGGACACCACCGCCATCCTGGGCTTCAGCTGTGACAGTGAATGGAACTCCCGCCTGAACTTGACTTCCTCCATTGATGGAGGTAATTGCCAATTGCACAGCCTGACTGTAGGCAAATTCCGAGACTCCCAGCATGATGAAGCCCAGGAGGAGTACGCGGGAGGTATTCTTCAATGGCATGAGGAACTCGTTAGGGAGTTTACTGACTGTTAATGACTGTTTTTTTGCCGAAGGTCTTCGCAGATCTACCGATTTTGACGGTATGCAACGCGCCTGTCTGCTGATCAGTAAAGCAAGAAGAAGGACTCTTCTGAGGAATCGCTTGCGGCCTATGAGCTGACTCATGGAAATACCACTGGGTTAGCCGGACAGGTTATAAATATAACAAAGGAAAACCTTGAAATGAGCCCAGCAAGGGAATCAAGGCGAGAAAAAAAGCAGAACCTTCAAATTCACAGTATTTTTGCCGCTTCCGAGCAGGAATTGCGTCAAGTGGACGAGAAGGCGGAGAACCAATCTCTCATTAAGATGGAATGCCAATTGGCCACATTTCCTGGGAGCTACATAGATTCCGGTGCCGGGATTCCAAGAATTGTCAAGCCATTCTTCATGACGATTTGCGTCGCCCTGCACAACGAGAGACGGGAATTGGTCAAACGGATGTCCTCTGTCACGACACGGCATTCGTGATAAAACCTATGGAACATTCCAGCGATCACTTGCAAATAATCAGCCAGACGATGAGGTTCGTACGACAGAGCACAGGATTCAACCATGTCCGGGAATTCCAACAGATTCTTGATGAGATCCTGTTCGGCAAGAGTATTCAGAAGTGCATACTCCGGCGGAGCCTGTGAGATCTTTCCTTCCTGCCCGGCAAAACGAAGGATACTCGCAATGCGCGCATGCGCATACTGAAGATAATACACGGGATTGTCGTCCGATTGTTTCCTTGCCAGTTCAATGTCGAAATTGAGATGGCTGGCAATTGTTCGCATAAGAAAGAAATACCGAACAACCGCTGCGCCCACATCAGCAATGAGTTCGTCGAGCGTAATGAAGTTGGCTTTTCTGGTGGACATTTTCACCACTTCACCATTTTGGGTGATGGTGACAAACTGATGGATAAGAACCTTGATTTTTCCGGTGTCGTAGTCGAGTGCTTTCAACGCCGCGAGGACATCGGGGTAGGTCGCAACATGATCCGCACCAAAGACATCGATCATCATGTCATAACCCCGCGCAAATTTTTCGCGATGGTACGCGATGTCGGGGAGACGATAGGTCGGTTCACCTGAACTCTTGACGATCACCTTGTCTTTTTCGTTGCCAAGGCGCGAAGCCCTGAACCACACCGCACCCTCCTGCTCATACACGAGATCGCGGCCACGCAGATCCTCGATTACGTTAGTGATCTTCCCGGTCTCGTAGAGGGAATGTTCATTGTAAAAGCTATCGAACGTGATATCAAGCGACTTCAGGGTCTTCTTGATATCCTCAAAAATCTCCCCTTCGGCTTGCTCCTTGAACCTGCCTGTTGCAGGTTCCTCGCGCAGAGAGTTCCCATGCTCTTCAATAAGGTGCCCGGCGATTTCCTTGATGTACTCCCCCTGATAATACTCCTCAGGAAACGCAATGGTATCTCCCAACAATTCGAGGTAGCGTAAGCGAACCGACTCTCCCAGAATTCTCATCTGGCGGCCGGCATTATTAAAGTAATATTCCCGTTCGACGTTGTGACCAGTCCATTCCAGCAATCGCGCCACTGTATCGCCATACACAGCGCCCCGGCCATGTCCCACAGTCAGGGGACCTGTCGGGTTCGCGCTGACGAACTCCACTTGGACGCGCCGACCGGAATACCGGGCGGATCTGCCAAATGTGTCGCCACAACGGGGGATTTCCCCTAGCTGCTGCTGAAAAAACAGCTCAGTAAACTTCACATTGATGAAACCCGGACCCGCGCATTCAATATTCTGCACCAGTTTCTTATCGACATCCATCAGTTCGATAATCTGTTGGGCAAGTTCACGCGGATTGCGATGCAGGCGTTTTCCAAGTACAAAGGCAATACTTGTGGTCAGATCACCATGCTCCTCCCCCCGGGGCTTTTCGAATGCCGGGGCGGAGTCCGGCGATATACCAAGCCGGTCCAGCGCCTTTTCAACAACCGTGCGAAGATAGGTTCTCATTACGAGGCAAGTTTCCGACTCGAAGATGGCCGTTTTTTCCGAACAGGCCGGGGGACAGATGGACGACGGATGCCTGCCGTTTTCCGCGGCTTGTCTTCAACCCTTTGCAGCACGGCGTCTCCCCACAATTTTTCCAGATTGTAAAACGACCGTGTATTCTTGTGAAACACATGAAGGACGACATCGACAGAATCAAGCAGGATCCAGTTCACACTGCCGCGTTCTCTGTGCCACAGAGGGGATCCCATTTTCTCCAATCCATCTTCCACAGCGTTGGCGATCGCCTTGACCTGGGTATCAGATTCTCCAGAACACACTACGAAGTAATCCGTCATCGCCGTCAGGCCGCGAAGATCCATGATGACAACGTCCATTGCCTTCTTGGTCAGGGCCAGAGTCGCGATTTTCCGTGCCAATGCCGGTGATCTCAATGCACGACCTCCTACTGTTGTGGTTTGAGTGAACGATAATCCTTCCCGATGACCACGGAGACATCAACGTAGTAATCAGGATTGATCTGCTGAAGGATATTCTGCTTCTTGATGCCAAGTGCATACGCCACGCGTTCAGCGTTCGACGTGTTGCCGACGCGATCGACGACAAGTGATTCATCAACATCGAAGGATCGGTAATTGCGGACTTCCACGACATCGTATCCCCTTGCACGGAGATACGAGGTGCAGAGCGTCGCTGCACCGCTCGCGCCGCACCCGTTGAGAACATCGAGCTGAATCACTGCGGGTGACGGCTCTCCTGCCCGCTGGATTTGCACGGGTGGACGAAGGAGTGTCCGATTAACCAGAGAATATGCGAGAGTGATAACCGCAATCGCGAGCAGAAGGATGAGGGCATTAATGCCCATCCGTCGCACAGAAGGTTTGCGACGCGAGGCAGATGGTTCGCGTTTCAGTCCGGGCATCCTATCGTCCGTCTTGCTCAAAAACGCGACGACCGGGTAATGCCTGCAAATTCACTTTGCAGGTGGCCCGGTCGACCTGTAGATCATCACGATACGTCAACTGCAGAGGTCCCCTCCATCAAAAGCCGTCATCACCCATCCATGGCGACGAAAACGGCGAAAGGTATGGTGTACCGAAAGGAATCTGGCGGTACTGGATCTGTACGAGCGTGTTGCTCCAGGGACGGTAATTCAATTCTGCCCGACTGAGGAACACTGAACTCAAATCATTCTTCCCCTTGCCCTGAGGCGAAAAGGAATTATATGGGCTATACATCATGCTGACGTCAGCCCGCGCGTCGAAGCTCTGTGAGAAGTCGTACGTCATGCTGTTGGTGTACGTTCCAAGGCTGAGTCCCTGCCCGCCGAATGTCGAATACGACATACTAAACGTATGCCGCATGTGAAAGCTGTCGGGATTAAACCACCCGAACAGCAGCGACGCCGAGGGAGAATCCGAAACCCCATTCGCAACACGAGTTTCTATGTCGCCTTGGGACTTGAATTGCGACTGCGCTGTCGTCGACACCAATGCAAGAATGATCAAAGGGACAACAGCAACGCGTGTGTACATGATGCCCATCCTCTACAGAGAGTTACTTAAGAAGTATACCAAAATGCGCTCTGATTGTCAAATTCGACGCAATGCGAGCAATTTTTGCGCCTCTCCAAGCTGTTCAAGAGTATTCACACCACGAATCTCCATAGGATCGGAGCACACCACGGCGGCCAGTGAAAGCTGTTTTTTCCAGAAGTACTCGAATACATCCGTAAGGTAGTATTCTTTTTGAGCATTATTGGTGCTGTGGTTCGCCAGCCCTTCAAACAACAGCTCTTTCTGGAACATATAAATGCCGGAGTTTACCTCCTTGATCGCGCGCTGTTCCGGGGTGGCATCTTTCTGTTCAACAATCCCCGTTATCCGGCCAGTTGCATCCCGAATCATCCNNGTGGGATCATCCAGAATAGTGGTCAGTACTGTCGCCACTTCCGCCCCTGATCGATGCACTTCAATAAGGGCACGGACTGTTTCTTCCCTCAGCAAGGGCACGTCACCGGAAAGTACGAGCACGTCTCCTTCGAAACCATTCAGGACGGGACCGGCCTGCATCACCGCATGCCCGGTTCCGAGTTGAGGAGACTGCTCAACACACATTGCCCCCGGAGCCACAGATCCCAGATGATTGATGACCGAGTNNCATCGAGGGGTTGTTCATTCTGGTGCCTTTGCCCGCGGCCATAATGACGACAGCAAGGGGACGAATCGTGTTCATTGACATTCGCTCGTTCTCTGGTAAGGGGTTGAGGTTTTAGAGTTGAACATGAATATTGTCGATAAGGCGTGTGGACCCGAAACGAACCGCCAGCGAGATCATGATACTGTTGCCCTCATGGAGATTGTTGACCTCATCAAGCGTATCCATGTCTGCGATTGACACATAATCGATGAGGGCAGACGATTTGCTTTCAATCAGCGCTCGCATGGCATGGAGAATTGCAGCACATGATCGCTCGCCATGCCGGATGAGTTCCCGAGCCAAAGCCAGCGATTCAAAAAGCACGGGTGCCTCCCGGCGTTGTTCGGGATTGAGGTAAACATTGCGCGAACTCAACGCCAGGCCGTCCGAATCACGAACTGTGGGGACGACGACCAAGTCAATGGGAAAATTCAGATCCCTTAACATCCTTCGGACGACCACCGTTTGCTGCCCGTCTTTCTGTCCGAACACCACGATATTCGGCTGCGTGATATTCACAAGTTTCGCCACCACAGTCGCCACGCCGCGGAAATGCGTAGGACGAAAGGCACCTTCGAGCGGCCGGCTGGCCTTTTCCACACTGACCCCTGTGTCAAAGCCGGCGGGAAACATGTCTTGTGCCGCAGGCGCAAAGATGCAATCCGCACCCTCCCGAAAAGCCAGTGCGACGTCCTGCTCAAATGGCCGTGGGTACTTGTCCAAATCCTCTTCGGGTGCAAATTGCGTGGGATTGACAAAGATCGACACGACGACAATATCCGCGAGTCTCCGGGCACGGCGAATAAGTTCGAGATGTCCTTCGTGCAATGCACCCATGGTCGGCACTGTGGCAATGCGTTTTCCGGCCGCTCGATAGCCGGTCGAGGTGTGTTGCATTACTCCCACGTCACGGATGACGGTTCCAGGGGACACAAGATCTGTCAAGTATTTCTCCATAGCACACAATGGTTCAACGGAACGCTTACTTTGAAGGGAAATACGTGAGCAGCTGTGAGACAGTCGATTTCAATTCCTTGCGGTGCACCACCATGTCGACCAAGCCGTGTTCAAGGAGGAACTCCGATTTCTGAAAGCCGGCTGGGAGATCTTTCCCAATGGTCTGTTTGATGATTCGCGGGCCGGCAAACCCGATTAACGCGCCCGGCTCTGCAATTGTCACATCGCCGAGCATGGCGAAGCTTGCCGTTACACCGCCGGTGGTGGGGTCGGTAAGAATTGCAAGATACGGGATTCTCGCTTCGGCCAGGCGGGCAAGCTTTGCGCTGGTCTTCGCCATTTGCATAAGGGAGAGTGCTCCCTCCATCATGCGGGCACCGCCGCTCGCCGCAACAATAATGAGCGGCGTTTTTGATTTCCATGACTTGTCGATCGCTCGGCTGATTTTTTCTCCCACGACCGACCCCATGCTGCCACCGATAAAACTGAAATCCATCGCACCGATCACCACCGGTTTTTCCTCCACTTCACCGGTTCCCCAGCGCACGGCATCCCACAGCGAGGTCTTCTTGTGCGCGTCAACCGTCCGATCGCGGTAGCGTTTGGTGTCGGTAAACTTCAGCGGATCTCCCGATCGCATCCTCTTGTCGTGTTCCTCAAACGATCCCTCATCCAGCAGCAATGCGATGTACTCCTTGCCGCTGATCCTGAAATGCGCGTTACACTTTGTGCACGTATTCAGCGATTTCTGCAATTCCATCTTGTGAATGATTTCGCCACACTGTTCACATTTCGTCCAGAGCCCATCGGGCATTTCCTTTTTCTGCGTTTGGGAGGCAATATTCTCCTTGGAGCGTCTAAACCATGACATGGCTGAGATCCTTCACGTTGTCAAGGTGTTCAAAAAAAAGTCAAGTTTGTATTCAGGTTCAAGTGTAGCCGTATCGGCGGTTCTGCCACGCGCAAACAAATCAGCCCCGAGAAGGGCGACAGTTCCCGCATCGCATTGGGACACAGGAGGTTGGAGAACCCGAAGGGACAATTCTTCTCCTGCCATCGAGGTCACCATGGCACAATCGCCAGTCAACACGCCGCGGGCAGTCGATGCTTCACGGACAAGGGCCGGCGTCCCCGCAACGCGGACATCCTCCAACGCACACACCGTGGCAGTTTCCGCCGTGAACCACTGCGCAAATGCCTCGTTGCGGCGGGCTTTCAGGATCGCCAGAATTCTCTCACCGGGCACAACCGCCCCTCCTCGCCTTGCCTTTTCCGCAAGGGCCGTGAGTGTGGGAACTGCCACGAGACTCTTTCCCGCAGCGTAGGCGAGCCCTTTTGCAACGCTCACCCCAATTCGAAGGCCTGTGAATGAACCCGGACCGATGGACACGGCAATGGCGTCCACGGAGTCAAGCGAAACCGAGCCTTTCAGCACCGTGTCGATCAACCCCAAAATCCGTTCTGCATGGGCGCGCGGTTTGTCCACCGATTCTTCCGCGATAACGCGTCCGTCCCTGCTCATTGCCACACCGCATACGGTTGTGGCCGTTTCGATGCCTAGCACGATCATCCCTCATTCCGTTCAATCGTGATAATCCGTTCATCAGGCCTTTTGCCGTGGCTCAGGCGAATACAGTAATGATCCTGAGGGAGGAAGGCGGCGGCGGTCTCCGGCCATTCAATGAGACATATGCAGCCTTCATTAAAATACTCCTGCAGGCCGAGTTCCGCAACTTCTTTGGCAGATCGTATGCGATACAGGTCCACATGGACGACCGTCCCAAACGGAGCCGGATACTCATTGATCAGTGTGAAGGTGGGACTCCCCACATGGACGCGCACGCCAAGCCCTTCACACACTCCCTGCACAAACCGGGTTTTCCCTGTTCCCAGAGGACCAGTCAACGCCACGAGATCGCCGGGACGAAGTCTTGCGGCAAATGATTGCCCCAGGGCGATGGTTTCTTCGGAAGATGACGTGACCGCCTGCATCAGGTTTTCGGAGTCAGTTTTACAACGGGAAGAATCATTTCTTCCATTGAGACCCCTCCGTGTTGAAAACTGTCGCGATACTGATTGAGATACTTGTGGTAGTCGGTTGGGTAAACGAAGAAGTAATCCTCTTTCGCGATGATGTAGTTTCCGGCCACCCCGCGCCTTGGAAGTTTGAAATCGAGAGGGTTCTTCACAAAGATCGCGGATCTCTCTTCACACTTGAGGTTACGGCCATACTTGTACCGCAGATTCGTTGAGGCTTCGCGATCACCAAACACCTTGGCCCCCCGAAGTGAACGGATGCTCCCATGGTCGGTGGTAAGAATCACGGTGACATTCGGAAGCCGGGACAAGGAATGGAGCATGCCAAAGAGCGACGAATGGACGAACCATGATTTTGTCAACGATCGGTACGCCGACTCGTCCGGGGCAATTTCCTTCAGGATGGTCGAATCCGAACGGCCATGGGCAAGCATATCAACGAAATTCACCACAACAGAGGAAAGTTTCGACTGTGCGAACGTGGCAATATTGCTCTCCACGCCGCGGCCGAATTCTGCGTCGAGGATCTTGACATATTTCGCTTCGGGCTTTATCACAATGTGCCGCCGCTCCAGAAGCTTGTCCAGAAACTGTCGCTCAAAACGGTTGCGGCTGTTCTCATCGTCTTCAATCTTCTCCCAAAGTTCGGGAAAGCGAAGTTCCAGGTCGCTCGGGTATGAACCGCTGAAAATGGCGTTGCGAGAGTAAGGAGTGGCTGTCGGAAGAATGCTAAAATAAAAATCCTTCGTCACGTTGAAGCTCTCCTGGAGCACGCCCTCCATCATCATCCATTGATCCAGCCTGAGGCAATCAATAACAAAAAAGATCACCGATCGCGATGTCTGTAGCTCCGGTATCAGAAACTTGTCGACCACCTCCAGCGAGAGGATTGGTCGATTGGAGGATTGCTCCATCCAATCCCGGTAGTTTCGTTCGACATATTTTCCAAAGTNNAGATTGCATTCTCGGAATTGGTCCAACAGCGTCTGCTTCAAACCAAGTTCCGGGTGGTCGTCCATCTCCAGGCTCCACCCCACGAGCCGGGTGTAGATGTCGATCCATTCAAGGTAGCCTGGCTCGGTTTGCAGCAGACTGCCAATTGCGTTGAATTCCTGGATGTAGTCCTTTGAAACTGCCGCACCGGTTATCTTTTTCTTTTCAAGGAATTTCTTGCAAGCGGCGAGCACCTGGCTCGGGTTTACCGGCTTGACCAGGTAGTCATTAATCTTGCTCCCGATGGCCTCCTCCATTAACGATTCCTCTTCGTTCTTGGTGACCATTACTACGGGAACTCCAGGCCGCAATTCCTTGATCTCCGAAAGTGCTTCCAGTCCGCCCCGTCCTGGCATCATCTCATCGAGAAACACAAGATCAAACCCCGTCTGGCGGACCATCGTGACGGCATCCTCAGCATTAGAGGCTGTATCAACAACATACCCCCGCTCCTTCAAAAGGCGGATATGCGGCCTCAGCAGCTCGATTTCATCGTCAACCCACAGGATTCTGCCCTTCGGATCATCCATCTCCGCCTCCTCGTTGTGGGGAAACGTTACCGATTCCGGCACTCATTGTCAATTTATTGGATGCTGATGTGCACATCGAGCCCGGCCTCATTCGTCGTGGATCCAGGAATTCGCGAACCNNCGGCGCAATCTTCGTCATGCGATAGTAGATCGAGGCTGAGACGCGTTGGCTCAACACATATTTGATGCGCGGCTCCATGGTCGTCGTGGTGCTCCCCTCCAGGGGTGTGCCCGTAACATCCTGATCGAGCACGCTGGTGTCATACGTGGTCCGACTGTTCTTCGACACGGAGTACGCTGCACTTATGTCAATGTCATTGTTCAACGAAAGACCAAAGAACGGGATTTCAAAGCCATGTCTCGTATAGGACGCCTGGAAGGAAACCTCCTGGGTGAGACTTTCCACCAGATTTTGGCATGACGTTTGAAGGTCGTAGCTGGTGTTGGTATTGTACTTAAACGTTGCCCCAATGCTCCCTTTTGCCAGCTCCTTGAATGTGAAATTCAAACCAATGAGCGGCGTGAACCCGTACGCGACCTTCTGGCCCTGTGTTTGTTCTCCAATCCCGGGACTGTTCAGGTATTGCCTCGTGTAGTCGGAGGCATAGGCATGATCGAACGAGAGCGTCTTTACGAATCCCCGGAACATTGGCAGTTTTTCAAGTCCGTCCCAACGAAGGCTCCAGTTCGCACGAGGGAAGTACTGCCCAAAGATCTTCCGGAAAATTGGGAACGCCTCAAATCCCTGTTCGAACGACTGGGTCAGTTTCTGATTGTCAGGAACAGATGGATCTCCGTTGGTCTTCAGATCGGCATATATTCTGCTGACTTCTTTGAGGTCTGATTTGAAAACCCCCAGAAATAGCACGTTCGGCATGGTGAAAAATGATCGATCCACGTTCCCCGTTATACTCATAGTTGTCAGCGAATTCACGACTCTCCCAAGGCTGTCGGTCTGGATGCTCTGTGAACGGTTGTAAGCCCAGCCGACACTCCAGGTGAGGTCGAGTCTCGCCCCCTCCCATAGGTTTCTGGAGGTCTTCAGGCTCACTCGGTNNGGGCGTTCCAATAAGATGGAAGTGTGTTAAATCACCTGTAGGATCGGAAATGAGACCCAGTTGATAAAGACGAGACGGACCGTAGTTGTCCTTTGAAGATTGGAAAAATGGAACCCGCGCCCAATAATTGACGAATCCCGTCGTTCCCAGCAGACCATTGTTTGACGCGCTGTTGCTTTGCGAGAAGGTGATGGTGACCGTCTCATAATCAAGGATTGGAGTCTTGATAAAAAACTTGAGAAGTCCCTTTAGCTGCTGCATCATAGTCTTCGACTTCCCGGTCGTTGAATCCGGCGCGGTGGTGATTGTGGAGTCCGGCCCGCCCGCGGTTGGCCCACTTTCTCTCGTGCGCCGGTTCCCAAGCAATGGCGAAACTTGCGAAGGGGTGGCGGTCTCCTNNTCCTGGAAGATCTGGTCAAACATCTGTTTCAGGCGGAGATTCAATCCAAGCGTGATGGAGTTGCCGAACCCCGCACTCTTGCCAATATCGCCCGTCAACTGATCCTGCCATGAATAATCCACAGAGTACGAGAACTGGACATCGAGATACTTCTTGATGTTCAGAATATTCGGAATGTTCGGTTTCGTATTGAACCCATTGTGCTGTGAATATCTTGTGTCCTGTCCGAAATTGAACCCCCTGCTATGGAAGAATATGTCTCCCAAGATCTTCGAGAACGACCGCTGCTGGTTGTTCTTATCCAGTTCGCTGCTCAGGAGCGTCGACTCGACGCTGAGGCTGTAGTCTGATTGGACGTTGAGGAGACCGCCTTCTGTGAACTTCCATGAATAGGCGAACTGTCTGCTGGCGGCAAAATTGCGGGCGATGATTTCCTCTGCACCAAAGGTCCGCTGCAGGGAAACGTCACGGGATCGGGTTGCATTCACCGACCACGAGACGGTTGATGGTGCATAATAGATCTTGATATCCTTATACTCATCCAGGAACCAGAGACCGCTAAACAGTCCCTTGAACGGCTGAAAGAAATAGTCTGTGGACAAATTCACCATGTACGAAATCTTTGAATTCCAGTTCCAAGCCGTGTGAGACACGATGCCGGGACTATGATCTTTGGACTTGGTGTAGCTGAACCCCAGCGTGAATCTATTGACAATATCCCGGATAAGCCACGACTGCCCCGGAACAGCGATCCTGAAATTTGGTGCCGCCCACGTATCGGAAACATTCTTGCTTTGAGACACCAGGGTGAGCGAATCGGCAATGGCCTGCGCTGCCTGCTCACTTTGTCCCTGCGACAGTGCTCTGGCCTTGACAATCTGGGCGGCTTCAGTCACGAGAATATCGNNAATGGGAATGGAGGATCCTGCAAAGTCTGGCGGCAAGAACTTCGCAAAGTCCATCGTTGTTGCCAAACCCCAGCTCGTGCTGAGTTGACGCGAACCAAACCGTGCCTCAAGGGTGTGGAAGAACGGATCCACCCGCTGATAATTGAAACCTATGGAACCGACGTCGGCCAGTTTCAGTTGCGTGTCAAACCTGTAGGCCCATCCCTTCGTATCATCCACGGAGATCAAGCGAAGTTCGTTGACCCAGACTTGTCCGTTGACCACCGCCAGCGGAATGCCCTTGTTCTTGGGGTTCTCTATGCCAATGGCCAAATATGCCACTTGAGTGAGCGAGGGATTGCCACGCACGCTGTATGTCGCCCCCGGAGGCCCACCTTTGACCGGCACAGGAACCGATGGCGCAGTAATGGAATCCCTTGCAAGTTTGATCGCCGTGATATCGGAGAATTGAATCGTCACATCATTTTGTGAATCCCAACCGGGATGGACGGGCTCGCGGTATTCGTAGTAATTCAAACTGTCCATCCCAAACCGGAAATACAGGCTGACACCATAGTTCGAAGTGTCCACGTAAGGGATCTTGGGATCACCGTGGACGAACATCTTCATTGTCTTGTAGTCAAAGAGATCGAGCGCTTTGTAGGTATAAAAACGGGCAGCTTCTCCATGCCCGCCATCGGCGAGGTTTTCGAGGAAGAACGCCAGGGACTGTTCGTTGGAAAGAACGGTCTGATCGGGTTGAGTTTTGTCGCTCTCCCTGATGACGCCAGGAGGACTCTGATAATCGGGATTATCTTCCAGACTCACGACGCCAACCGATACCGTACTGTCGGGATGATTCGGATCCAGCTCAACCTTCTGCCATTGGTTCCCCACAAGATCGAATTCGCCGATTTGAACATGCGTGGTGGAATCGGCATTGATGAATCCTATGCGGATATATTCCACGTTTTCTTCTGTGGGATTCCCGATGAGCCGCGCAGTATCACGTATGGGAATTCTAAACAGAGTCCATCCCTTGATTCCCGCTCCGGCAACGAAACGATTTGTAATGGATGAGGTATCGAGAGGCAATTCGTATTCAAAGTAGGAGTTGAGCTGATCGCACACTCCATTACCGTTCAGATCTTCCGTATCCGGAATTCGTCCACTCGGGCTGTTGAGATTACCTTCAGTGCCGTTGATATGATCGAAAGTCGGATTATTGTTATCGTATGCATAATCGTCACCGCTCGGGTCACCGCCCGTTGACGGATCACTCGCGACCATGGCGGCAATCCTGGGATCCACCCTCTCCTGGCCATCGCTCATCATGTCGAGCCCGACATCCTCCCCCTCCTGGAGCGTCCCGTTGGGATTATCACTGAGCACCAAATCCTCGGAATTCGGAAGTCCGCGTTGGGCGTTTCTCGTTCCGGGAATAACACGTTCAGAAATCGCCCCGAGATCAATAACCATCTTCCCCTGGCCATTGGCAGGAACCTGGGAGAGATTCATCCATATTTCGATATAATTGACGTTCTCCTTTAGCAGGTTGATGGCGGAAATGGAGAGCGGCTTCATAATCCCGCCCCAGTTATGTTTGGGGCGCAGTGTGGATGCAAGATTTGTGCTGTAATTGAATTGTCCTCTCGTGGCAGGTGAGTATTGCACGTCCATTACCGTCAACAAGTTATTGGCGGGATTCGTACCCACAGCTTTTCGGGGGTGAAGATCAGTTACCGCGACTTTTGTGGGAAGTTGATTGTACCAGATCATCTTTCCCTTTGCAAACATCTTTGTGGTGTCTGGTTCATTGGGCAACCAGTGATTGTCGCCCGGCGGGCTGGCCTGATACCAGCCATCGTAATTGATGCCGACGGGGATGGTTCGCCTGGCTCCTTCGAAGTCGTCGATGTAGGCGATTGCCGCTCCCCCGTCACTGGGAATCGTACTCTTGGAAGTATTGGGATCGGGGATCATGTAGGCGGCCTCGCCTGAAACTTTCAGTGCAGAAGGTTCCTTCGTCTGCAACCCGGGCAGTGCATTCAAGCCCTTGGTGACAACGGGGAGATTGAATGTCGTTGAGCCATCGGCCTCCATGATGGTGTTGTTACTGGGTTCTTCCCCGAGACGCACTTTATCGCTCAGCGTCTGCTGGTTGAGATTCATAATGGTGAATCCCAGGTTGGTACTCTGACTGAGCGCCAGGTCGGCGCGGGCGCCGAGCAGGGTTTTCGATGCAAGTTGGAAGAGGTCGTTTTGTTCAAACTTAATCTGCAGATTCGCCCCCGGGACCAATGCACGCTCATTCTTGATCACCACTTCTCCAAGAATGTAATCGACGGTGTAGTCGACGTTGTTCACCATCGCCACGCCATTCAACAATACCTGCACGCTTCCTTCAACCACGTTGAAACCCAGAGCATACTGTGAGGTGGCTTCGCCGGTCGCTTTTCCCCGCATGACATAGCGGTTGCGGGGACTTTGTTCGGCAAACGTTTCCGTGGTGTCGTACACGGCTGCGAAGACGTATTCCGAAGTATCCGTCACAGGGGGGCTAAAGGCCGATGTAAAAGGAGGATTCCTGATCGTCGCATCGAATGGTCGGAGCGTCGGGAAGATGATCTCCGCGCGGTCGAGGNNGAAGGTTAACGGTCGTGCCTATGCGAAAATCGAACTGCCCGTCTGCGGTTGGATTTTGTGCGTCATCGCCTGTGAACCTGTCAAGGCCGAAAAGCTTAAGGAGCGGGGTGTTCAGGATGCTGTTCTGATCCTGGCCGCTGGGGATCTGCCGGAAGATATCGAAAGCGAAGCCGTCCTTCTTCAGGTTTCGGCCGACTCCGGGAATGGGGTAGATGTTCTTTAGCAGCATCTGCCAGGCCAGACCGAATTTCGGTCCGCTTGTCAAGAGATTCCTCGGCTTGACCAACTTCAGAATCAGGTGATGCGAAGTGTCGGCGCCTGCATCACGCGTAAACTCTCCATATTGTGCACCACCTGTAAGAGGGGCCAACGTTCGATACGCAATGCCCACAACGTATTGGTCGGCCACATTCACATTTAAGGACAAGATGCCGAGCAACCCGTCGGCGTCCAGTTCGTATTGACTTGTATTCAACTTGACAAATCGTGCCTGTTCCACCGACCCGGCGATTTCGGGAACGTTGCGCAGGGAATCGCTGTATGTTCCGTTTGCGGGTTTCGCGGGGAGTGTGATGAATGCCGTACCCTGCCGTTCATTGGGATCGGGGATGCTCCCCTGACGCTGCACCCACACTTCCGCTTCAAGAATCTTTGTATTTAACATATCTTGAGTCGCAGTTGAGGGCACACTCTGGAAGTATGGCTCGTAATAATGACGGTAAGACGTATCCACGAAGAAGTGGTTCGTTGCATATTCATATGGGCGGAACTCAAAGATCTGATCCTTGGCGCCACCCGACACATTGACCTCTTTGATCTGCCCTTTCTTTTGGGATGCCAGGGTTGTCAACGTGAGGGGACCGGCCTGGAACTTTGCCTTGATACCAAAGAGCGCCGCGCTGTTTCCAACAAATGAAGAGGGCGTCGTGAGCGAAACGTTGCCCGCCTCGACGCTTTGAACAAGTTCATCGTCATACCCCGTGTACTTGATCTTCAACTGATTTTCATACTCGAATTCCCTCTGCGTATTCCAATCCGCCATGATGTTTAGCTTGTCGCCAATCATCCCGCTGACATTTACCTGAACCTCCTGCGCGAAGTCTGGCGTGTTTTGGGTTTGATCGAATGCGGATAACGTGGTTTGATCAGACTTGATGTTCTTGAAGCCCGCCTTGATATCCACGGCACCGCTGATGGCGAGACTTATTCCTCCTTTGCCGAAAATGCTGAAGATTGGATTTTGAGGGATGGGGATCTGGATCTTCGTGATCTTACTGAGGAGTTCTCCCAGATCGTCCTTGCCCTGCAGCGGTTTCGATTTGTGGGCGGCGTCGACGAAAATCTTCCGGAGTTCGTATTTGCGGCGTTGTTGAACGTAGTCGTGGACTGTAAGCTCAGCAGGAACCTTCATGTCCACCTCATCAATCCGTTCTCTGGCGGTCACCGTTGTTCCGGTGCTATCGATCAGAAAATCCCGGTGGAGCTGCGTCTGGTGTGGATCGGCGAAGAGCGACGGATTTTGTTCGGGAAATATCTGCACCTGCAGAGGATCTCTCCGGCGGAAGGTGAACTCCCTGAGCCGGCTGGTGGAATCGAGACAGACCACCCACGTGGAATCGGTGATTACCCGACGCATTCGCTGAGCAACAGAGTCGCGCCGGAGGGAATCCTGAGCGGCCACCTTGCGCAGGGAATCAACAATGGCCCGGCCGCGTGCCGTGGTATCCCGAGAGTTCCACCCTGGTAGTCCCACCCGACTTGTCGTATCAGTCCGGACCGTACTGGCCGTCGAATCTCCTGACGCCGACAACAACGGAAGCGATAGATAGGAGAGCGAGTCAGGCGTGGGCGCCACGAAAGTGCTTTTGGCCGAGTCGGAGACTTGCATGCCGCTCGACACGCTGTCCGTCGATTGCGTTTCTGTGACGGATGGTTCAGGGGGTGACGTAACGGAGGCCATCGCCACAGTGGTGCAATCATTTCTGCTTTCCGGACTCTGGGTGAAGCGGGGATCAGAAATGAAGGTTGGGGTGTATGCTTCGACGCCGGGAACCCTGAAGAACACAAGTGCGGCGACAAAGCAAGCCAGCACAAACGGACTGGTAAACCGTCCTTTGCGGAAAACAAACCACGAAGTTTGGATGAAGGAGTTCAACATCAATATCTACTTTGGAGAGTCACATGGAGAACCCGGGCTGATTATGCTATGCCTGCTTGTCTCCATTCGTTAGCTAACAGATTCGATATCCTCTCCTTCATCGTGAGGTAGGCACTTTATTGTAGAAAAAAGACGGCAGAATAGCAAGATGGGAAGAGTTCATCCAGTGCCAAAAGATCCACCATTTTCATCATATTTCGCATGACCCGCGAGGTTGAAATCATCTTGTCACCCTGCCTATTGCCGGTCACGCATCACCGTGATCCTTGCGTGGATCGTTCACCTGGAGGTGACAATGGCAAGAGTGCTAACGACAAACAGGCGACCAAGACTGGCCGCCTGTTTGTGTCGAGGAGTTGACCCATCCTGCACTGCTCTTGCGTGGACCTATTTCATCAATAACATCTTCTTTGTCGATGTGAATGGCCCAGCGATGAAACGGT